>CBFGVD010000037.1:0-12648 GCA_965651965.1 uncultured Verrucomicrobiaceae bacterium
TCCGGTTTGAGCCGCCCTGCATCTTCTTCCGGTAGGCCAGGGGGCTGACCCCCACGGCTTGCTTGAACTGCCGCGAAAAAGCCGATTGGTCCGAGTAACCGCAGCTCAGGGCGATCTGGGCGATCACCTCGTGCGTCTGGGCGAGACGGTCGCAGGCGGCATCGATGCGGACTTTCACGAGATATTGCCCGGCGGTGACGTGGAAGAGCGAGCGGATGCGCTGGTCGAATTGATAGACGGAAAGCCCCGCCATCTCCGCAAGCTGGGGCAGGCGCAGGGGTTCGTCGAAGTGCTTGTGGATGTGGTCGATCGCCTTGGACATGGCGGCGAAATCGTCCTGCCGGTCTCCCGGCCCGTGGAGATCGCGCGAAATCCCGCAGACGCCGACGATCCGGCCGTCCCGGGAGCGGACGGGCTCCTTGAAGGTGAGGCACCAGCCGCGGCGGCCGCCGGCGTAAAGGTGAAGCTCCAGATGATCGCGGATGCCCTGGCCCGTTCTCAGAATTTCCTGGTCCTGGGCGGCGAAACCCTCCCCGAGCGGAGGGGGGAAAAGCTCCTCCGCGGTGAGGCCGATGGCGGATTCCTTGTCCGGCAGGCCGCAGCGCGCGGCGAGCGTGCCGTTCACCGCCATGTAGCGGCCGTGCGCATCCTTCACGAAGAACACGATGTCCGGTACCGAGTCAAAGAGACTGTCCACCGGGGGCATCCCGTCCAGGGATTCGAAGAAGACCTTTCGTAACCGGGCGGCAGGTGTCATGCGTTCGGCTGGCATCTTACAGGATGCAGGCTATACGGATTCGGGGGCGGCAGCTAGTGCATTCGCCAAGACCCTGAGGCTAATCTGCTTCCGTAACCCATGAGTTCCCCGCGCCTGCGTGTCATCGACTCCCATACCGAGGGAGAGCCCACCCGGATCGTCATCGAAGGCGGGCCGCATCTTGGCTCCGGGACGCTGGCGGAAAAAGCCCGCCGCCTGCGCGAGGAGCACGACTGGCTGCGCAGCGCCGTGTGCAACGAGCCCCGCGGCCACGAGGCGATGGTGGGGGGGCTGCTGGTGGAGCCGCATGAGCCGGGTTGCTGCTGCGGGGTGATCTTTTTCAACAATGTCTCCACCCTGAACATGTGCATCCACGGCACGATCGGGCTGGCCGTGACGCTGGCGCACCTCGGCAGGATCGGCCCCGGCGAGCACCGGATCGATACGCCGGTGGGAGTGGTCACCGCGCACCTGCGGGCGGACGGGTCCGTGACGGTGGCGAACGTGCCGAGCTACCGGCTCGCCGCGGACGTGGCGGTGGAAGTGCCGGAGTACGGCATCGTCCGCGGCGACATCGCGTGGGGCGGGAACTGGTTTTTCCTGATCGAGGACCAGGGGCCGGAGGTCGGTTTCGGAAAACTGGAAGAGCTCACGGCTTTCACCTGGGCCGTCCGGCAGGCGCTGGGGGAGCAGGGGATCACGGGGGCGGAGGGCATGGAGATCGACCACATCGAAACCTTCGGCCCGCCGGCCGATCCCTCCGCGGCGGACAGCCGGAATTTCGTGCTCTGCCCGGGGAAGGCCTACGACCGCTCCCCCTGCGGCACCGGCACGAGCGCGAAGCTGGCCTGCCTCCATGCGGCGGGGAAGCTGGAGCCCGGGGGGATCTGGCGCCAGGCGGGCATCCTGGACACCGTTTTCGAAGGCAGCGTGGAAGACCTGCCCGGCGGCAAAGTGCTCCCGCGGGTGACCGGCCGCGCCTGGGTGAACGGCGAGTCCGTCTATTACTTCGACCCCTCCGATCCTTTCCGCCACGGCATTCCCGCCTCTCTCTAACAACAGCTACAAGACCGATACCATGAGCATCGAATGGAAGGGCGTGATGCCCGCCACCCTCACGCAATTCAACGCCGACCTGAGCATCGACCACGCCCTGATGGCGGAGCACGCGAAGTGGCTGGTGGAAAACGGCTGCACCGCCATCGTGGCCCACGGCTCGCTCGGGGAGGGCGCCACGCTTTCCTTCGCGGAGAAGGTTTCCCTCCAGAAGATGTATGTGGAGGCGGTGCCCGGCACCCCCGTGATCCCGGGGATTGCTTCCCTCTCCACGAAAGAAGCGGTGGATCTGGCGAAAGCGGCGAAGGACAACGGCTGCCGCGGCCTGATGGTGCTGCCGCCCTACCTCTACGCCTCCGACTGGCGGGAGATGAAGGCGCACATGAAGGCCGTGATTTCCGCGACCGACCTGCCTTGCATCATCTACAACAACCCGGTCGCGTACAAGACGGACTTCACCCCGGCCCACATCAAGGAACTGGCGGACGAATTGCCGAACGTGGAATCCGTGAAGGAATCCTCCACCGACGCGCGGCGCATCGCGGGCATCCGCGAGCTTTGCGGGGACCGCCTGGCCCTGGGCGTGGGCGTGGACGATTGCGCGCTGGAGGGTGCCGCCATGGGTGCGAAATTCTGGATCACCGGCGTGGGCGGGGCTTTCCCGAAGCACAATGTGAAGCTGTGGGAACTGGGCACCAGCGGCCGGGTGGAGGAAGCCATGCCGATCTACCTCTGGATGCTGGAGATGCTGCGGATGGATACCGTGGTGAAATTCGTGCAGCTCATCAAGCTGCAGCAGAACCTCGCCAGCGGCGGCAAGCTGGGCAACAACCGCGTGCGCCCGCCGCGCCTGGAGCTGGAGGGCGAGGAACTGGCCGCTGCCACCGCCGTTATCGAGAAGGCTCTGGCCACCGCACCGGCGGTCTGATTCCCCGCAGCGTCGGTTTTTTCCTCCGCGGTCCGGCTTTTCGGGCCGCGGGCTTCCCCATCCAGGCTTGCGTCTTTCGTCTTCCCGTCTTCCATCTCCAACATGAAATCCCAACTCTCCGGCACTTCGGTCATCGGCTATTCACGCGGAACAGGCACCGATCCGGCCGGCCAGGGGGTGCACGCCGCCAGCGGCGCGAAGCTCGATCCGGTGTACGTTTCGGCAACCCCGGAAGAAGTGGATCAGGCGGTGGAACTGGCAGCGGCCGCATTTCCCGCCTATTCGGCGCTGCCGGGGAAGGAGCGGGCGGCCTTCCTGCGCGCCATCGCGGAGCAGATCGAAACCGTGGCGGATGACATCGCCGAGCGCGCCGCGCTGGAGACCGGCCTGCCGGACGGACGCCTGCGCGGGGAAACGGCACGGACCACCGGGCAACTCCGGCTCTTCGCCGCCCTGATCGAAGAGGGCTCCTGGGTGGATGCACGGATCGAGCATGCCCAGCCCGAACGCCAGCCGCTGCCGAAGCCGGACATCCGTTCGATGCTCCGGCCTTTGGGGCCGGTGGCCGTTTTCTGTGCCAGCAATTTCCCGCTGGCCTTTTCCGTGGCGGGCGGTGACACCGCCTCCGCGCTGGCGGCCGGCTGCCCGGTGGTGGTCATCGCGCATCACGCTCATCCCGGCACGGCGGAGATCGTGGCCCAGGCGGTCCTGCGCGCGGCCTTGGCCACGAACATGCCGGAAGGCGTCTTTTCCCTGCTCTACGGCGGCGGCCCGCTGGTGGGCATCCCGGTGGTGCAACATCCGGCGATCCAGGCGGTCGGTTTCACCGGCTCCCGGCAGGGTGGCAAGGCGCTGATGGAAGCCGCGGCAGAGCGGTCGCAGCCGATCCCGGTCTATGCCGAGATGAGCTCCGTGAACCCGGTGGTGATTCTTCCCGGTGCTTTGGCGAAGGGGGAAACGGCGCTCGCGGAGGCCTTTTTCAATTCGCTCACGCTGGGGATGGGGCAGTTCTGCACGAATCCAGGGCTCGTCTTTCTGCCGGAAGGAACCGGCCTCGTCTTTCTGGACCGCCTGAAAGCGCTGGTCGGAACTTCCATGCCGGGCGTGATGTTGCATGAGGGCATCTGCCAGGCGTATGCGGAGGTTGTGGAGGCGATCGCGGACCTTCCCGGCGTGGAGACGGTGGGCCGGAGCGCCGCTCCCGGAGCGCAGGGCCAGGGTGCTCCGGCGGTCTTTTCGGTCTCCGTACGTCGTTTTCTGGAGGAGGATCTCCTCCGCACGGAGATGTTCGGCCCCGCCGCCCTGATCGTCCGCGGGACCTTGGGCGAGATCGAGGCGACAATCCCCGAACTGGAGGGACAGCTTACCGCCACGATCCACGGCACGGAGGAAGAGCTGGCAGCAAACGCCCCGCTGGTGACCGCCCTGGCTGCCAGGGCCGGACGCGTGATCTTCAACGGTTTCCCGACCGGAGTGGAGGTCTGCCACAGCATGGTCCACGGCGGCCCCTACCCGGCGACTTCCGAGGGGCGTAGTAGCTCGGTGGGCACCATGGCCATCCAGCGTTTCGTGCGGCCGGTCTGCTTCCAGTCCTTCCCGGATGCCTGCCTCGCGCCGGAGCTGCAGGAGGAGAATCCGCTCGGCATCTGGCGGATGGTGGACGGGGAGAGGGTGAAGTAGGATCGATGGGAGCGCGGACTTTAGTCCGCACGAATGAGGAAGGAGATGTCCTTCTCCCCTTCCTTCTTCCTACCCATTTGCCCGCGTTCCGTTAGCCTTGTCACCCGTGGGTCACAAGGGCCGGCACGAACGGGGATATCTTCCTCGCTGCGATTTTGCCGATTCGATCCAAGCGGTCACCTTTCGCTTGGCCGACTCCTTGCCGAAGGATCTCGTCCAAGCTTGGAAAACAGGAGTTAGAGGCAGGTTCGGGGAACCTGAGATCAAACCGGCTGGAGCTTCTGCGAAGGATCGCGAAGTTCGAGGACCCCGGATATGGGGAATGCCTCATGGGTAATCCGGATTGCGCCGGAATCGTTCAGGACGAGCTGGTTGCGGGACATGGCACGCGCTACAGGTTGATCGAGTGGTGCGTGATGCCGAATCACGTCCACGTGCTGATCGGGATGTTGGCGGGCAATCCGCAGGGACGGGTGGTTCAGCGGTGGAAAGGAGGGACTTCTCTTCGGATCAACCGGCACCTCGGAAGAAATGGCACCCTCTGGATGGAAGACTACTTCGACCGCTTTATCCGGAATCCGGATCATCTTCAGAATGCCCGGATCTACATCCGCGGGAACCCCGTAAAGGCGGGGCTGTGCCAAAAGGATGGGGATTGGAAGTTCTCCAGTGCAGGGGTAGGGTGGACCGCCTCGTCCGCTCGTGCGGACTAAAGTCCGCGCTCCCATGTCTCAGCCCGAACGTCCCACCGCCCGTGCCCACCGTGAATTGGCCGCCGTGCTGCTGCCGGGGGATCTTGCCGTCGACGCCACCGCGGGAAACGGGCACGACACGGTCTTCCTGGCGGAACGGGTGGGGGAGAGCGGGCGTGTGCTTGCTTTCGACATCCAGGAGCAGGCCGTCGCGTCCGCGAAGGCGCGCGTGGAAGCCGCGGGCCTGGCGGGGCGGGTGGAATTCTTCCACGCCTCCCATTCGGAAATATCCCGCCACGCAGGGCCCGGATCGGCCGCGGCGGTCGTCTTCAATCTCGGCTACCTGCCCGGGGGCGATCATGCGGTGATCACCCGGCGGGAGGAAACCCTCGCGGCGCTTTCCCGGTCCCTGGAGGTGCTGCGTGCGGGAGGGCTTCTCTCGGTCGTCTGCTATCCCGGCCATCCCGGCGGGGAGGAGGAAAGCGAGGCGGTGCTCTCCTGGGCGCGGGGGCTGGATTCCGCCGCTCATGCGGCGGAACTCTTCCGCCGGGAGGGTACCCTGCGGCCCGCTCCTTTCCTGATCCTGGTAAGGAAACTCCCGCTTACGGCATGAAAAAAGCCCGGCGCTCCGCGGAGGAGGCCGGGCTGGAAAATCAGGGGAGGGGATCAGAACACCTCGCCGTCCTTGAAGAAGCGCTTGATCTCGGCCGCAGCCGCTTCCGGGCTGTCGGAGGCGTGGCACACGTTGCGCATCTTCGCGTCGCCTTCCTTGTCGCCGAAGTCGCCGCGGATCGTGCCGGCGGCAGCGGCCTTCGAGTCGGTCGGGCCGAGCAGATCGCGCACGCGGGTGATCACGTCCTCGCCTTCCAGCGCGAGCGCGATGACCGGTGTCTCCTGCATGAACCCGCGCACGGAGGGGAAGAAAGGCTTGTCCGCGATGTGCGAGTAGTGGTCGGCAAGGATCTCGTCCGAGAGGAAAAGCATCTTCATGCCGCGGATCTTGAAGCCTTCCTTCTCGAAGCGGCTCAGCACGGTGCCGACGAGGCTCTTTGCCACGGCGTCGGGTTTGAAAAGAATGAGGGTGGTCTCGAGGGCCATGCGCGGGAGGTAGGCGGCGGGCGGCAGGCTGGCAAGCCTTTTGGCGGCGGGGGCGGGCTTCGCGGCAAGGGTTTTCACCGCGGGCGGCGGCGGCCGGAAATGATATCAGCGCAGGCCGGCGGCGATCTCCGCGGCGAGGCGGGCGAGCAGGCGGCTCTCCGCGGCGGCCATCTCGTCGTAGCCGTCCGCCTCCAGGGGCTCCGTGCCGGACCAGGATTTCGTGGCGATCATGCGGCGGTCGGGCAGGGAATAGACCCGCCAGGCGGCATCCAGCACGGCATCTCCCTCGGCATTCGCGTGGAGCTGGCGGATATCGAGCGAGATCTGGTAGCGGAGGCCGCCGTCCGCGCCCCAAGGGTAAACGCGCACGTTCCCCGTGCCGAGCTTGCGGCCCAGGTTGGTAGCCATCACGCGGGCGATGTTTTCCTCCAGGTCGCCCGCCCAGCGGTGGGACTCGGCCACCGACATGCGGTTGCCGCTTTCCTGGAAGACCAGGTTCGGCCGGTCGAGGTAGCCCGCCAGGGATACGGGCCCCACGCCCACGCCCATGCCGCCGCCCGCCGGGGCGGGCCCCTCGGCATTCAGCACGTAGAAGGACTTCGGCGAAGCGCAGGAAGCGAGCAGCAGGAGGGGAAGCAGGTGGAGTCGCATGGGTCGGTGGGTGAAGAATGGCGGATGTCGGTTTTTCCGGATGCCGGTTATTTCTTCCGGGCCCTGGGCACGGCGTCGCCCGAGCTCTCGCGCCCGAAGAGCAGCGAGTTCGGCTTTTCTTCGATCGAATCGGACAGGGTCTTGAAGGCCCGGAGCGCGGCCCGCAGTTCGTCCAGCGTCCGGCTCAGGTCGCCCTGCATCGTGCCGCCCGGCCCCAGGCTTTCCACGGACGCGCGCACTTCCTTCAGGGTGGCTTCCAGTTCCACGGTCAGATTCTGCGTTTCATCGCGCGCCAGGAGTTTCTTCGCTTCCGCCAGGGCGGCTTCGGCTTCATCCACGGCCCCGCGCACGTCTTTCACGGTCACCGCGATCTCGTCCGCGGCCTGGCCGAATTTATCCAGGGTTTCCTCCAGCGGCAGCCGTTCGAGCTTGGCCAGGATGGCGTTCACCTTGTCCTGGAGCTGGGCGAGACCGGAGGATTCGGTGGGGATGACCTCGTAATCTCCCACGCGTGTCAGCTCGGCGGGCGGTGCGTCCGGCACGAAGTCCAGGTCCACGTAGAGCGCGCCGGTGAGCAGCGAGCCGGTGCTGAGGGTGGCGCGCAGGCCGCGGCGGACGCATTCCGCGAGCACGTTCTGCCGGTTTTCCAAGTCTTCCCCGGCCTTGGCCAGGGTGTCGGAATCGATCTCGATGACCACCGGCACGCGCGAATCGCCCGCGGGTGAATGCTCGAAGCTGATTTCCACCACCCGGCCGAGCGGGATGCCGCGGAATTCCACCGGAGCGCCCGGGGTCAGGCCGCGCACGGATTGGTCGAAGAAAAGCAGGCACCGGTGATCCGGGACGAAGACGGACTTCCGCGCGGCATCCTCATCCGGGTAGAGGCTGAAAACCATGCCGTCGTTTGCCGGCGCGCCGGACCGGCCGCCTTTCGGAACCGCGAAGGAGGCTCCCCCGGAAACCATCGCCTGGAAGGACGGGGTGCTCAGCTTGAAGCCGTCCGCACCCGCCGTCACGTCGATGCCGCTGGTGTTCCAAAAGCAGGTTCCTTCGCGGACGAGGTTGGCATAGTCCTCGTCGATGAACACGTCGAAGCGGATCCGGCGGTTATCCACGTCCAGGGTGCGGCGCTCCACCCGCCCGACTTCGAAACCCCGGTAATAGATCGGGGAACCGGCGGTCAGGGAACCGGCATCTTCCGCAACGAGGGTGAGGCGCAGGCCGGGGACATTCGCGCTGGTGACGGGCGGCTCCTCCAGGCCGTCGTAGTGGTGCACCGGTGCCGCGCCGTCGCCGGGTTCCAGCTCGATGTAAGCGCCGGTGATCAGCGTGCTCAGGCCGGAAATGGTGGAGGCGGAAACACGGGGACGCACGACCCAGAACCGGCTGCCGCGTTTCAGGAGATCCTCCGACTCCGGATCGATCCGCACTTCCGCGACGACGGATTTCAGATCGTCCGCGAGCGAGATTTTCTCCACGATCCCGACGCGCACGGAGCGGCAGCGGACTTCCGTCTTGCCGGCTTCGATGCTATCCGCGGTGGAAAAACGGACATAAGCCAGGGGGCCCTTGTCGTGGTAGTGCTTCCAGACCAGCCAGCCCGCCAGGATCAGCGCCACGGCGGGCACCACCCACACGCTGCTCCAGCGGCGGCGGTGGCGGACCACGGCGCGGGGTTCATGCGTATCTTCCTCTTCGCTCATGTCGTTTCAGGGGAGTCGGCGGCATGCTCCGCATGGCGGTCCCAGAGCAGGCGGGGATCGAAGCTCATGGCGGCGAACATGGTCAGAACCACCACCGAGGCAAAGGAAAGGATCGCGGGGCCGGGCGTGACGGTGGAAATCACGCCGAGCTGCACCAGGGCCACCAGTACGGCGACGACGAAAACATCCACCATCGACCAGCGCCCGACGAGTTCCGTGACGTGGTAGAGCCGCGCCAGATTCTTCGGGGAGGCGGTGGTGTAGCCCGCGGCGGCGAGGCAGAGCCAGATCAGGGCGATCATTTTCAGGATCGGGATCATGATGCTGGCGGCGAAAATGATGCCGCCCACCAGGTAATCCCCCATTTTCCAGAAATTGATCACGCCGGACATGATCGTATCGCTGCTGTTCCCCGCGATGCCGGTGATGTTCATCATCGGCAGCAGGTTCGCCGGGAAGTAAAAGGCCATCGCGGCGATCAGGTAGCACCAGGTGCGCTCCAGGCTGTGCGGCTTCCGCAGGTGGAGCTTGCTATGGCAGCGCGGGCAGCGCCCCTCCGCGAGCGGGCTGACCTTCCCGCACATGTGGCAGGAGGCGAGACCCTCGGCGGCGGCGGTGCGGATTTCCATGTCAGTCCTTGTGCAGGGCGATTTCAAGGCGGTCCCAGAGCTCGAGCCGGTCGATCCCGGACATCGCGGAAGCGGTGCAGAAGACCAGCCCCACCAGCGCCCACATGCCCGTGCCGAGGTGGACATCCCCCACCGCGCCGAGCTTCAGCAAGCTGACCAGGATCCCGACCAGGAAAACCTCCAACATGCTCCAGGGCTCCGAAAGCTGGAAAAGCCGGGTGACGGTGACCGCGCCGGGCAGGGCGAGGCCGAAGCGCAGCGGGGCGGCGACGTAGAGAAGCCCGCCCATCAGCACCAGCGGGGCGACCACGGTGAAAAGCACGGCGACGATGCCGATCAGGGCGCTTCCCTCGTGGAACAAGGCTTCCGCGGCCTCCAGGATGGTGAGTTCCCTCCGCATGCCGCCCGAATCCACCGTGATCGAGGGGAAAAGGTGGGCCAGGACCATGAAGATCAGCGCGGAGGAAGAAAATGCGGTCGCCCGGGCCAGGGAGCGGGGCCGGTTCTGATAGAGCATTTCCCCGCAACGGCAGCAGTAGGCGGCATTCCCCTCCAGCAGGCGGGGAGCTTCCTGGAGCGCGTCGCAGAAGTGACAGCACACCCGGAGCGGCGCGTCGCTCAGGCGCGGCCAGGAAAGTCCGGGCAGGTGTCGCTTCATTTGAGGGGCGCAAGACTTGGGAACGGGGAACGGCGGCTCCCCGGTTGATCTAGAGCGGGCGCGCGTAGGTATCGCAGCGGTTCATCCAGCCCTGGCGCCAGCGGGCCTCGCCGCGGGCGGGCGGGGAATTGTCGATCCGGCGGGCGAGCATGCGCTTGGCGCTTGCGGCGAATTCGGTGGCGGCGGCTTGTCCCGCGGGCACGTCCTTCATGCTGCCCAGGACTTGGAGCAGGCCCCAGCCCTTGCCCTGGTAACGCTCGGAAGCCTGGGTGCCGTCGCCCTTGAAATTCACGTAGTCAATCAGGGCGTACATGCCGTTCGGGGTGGCGGCTACCTTGTTGTAGTTCGCCTGCAGGCGGGCGCGATCGCTTGCGGGTGCGGCGGCGAGCACCTTCGGCAGGGCGGCGCGGGAGCGGGCGATGATGAAATCGGTTTGCACGGCCACGTTCGCGGCGAGCCATTGGCGCAAGGCGCTCAGGCGCGGGCCGCGGAATTCCGCCTGGAAGGCGGCCCGGTTCGGCCACGGGGCATGCCTTTCCAGGGCCACGGCGGGCGGCCGGGCCCCGCGCTGGCGGGCGAAGGCGATGAACTGCGGCCAGCTTTCCTCGAAGCGGCCGTTGAAGCCCGCGGGATACCAGATGAAGTGGCCGATGCCGAGGGAGGGGAATTCCTCCCCGGCGTTCCACGCCGTCAGTCCGTCTACCTTCCCGCCGGATTCGTTTTGCCAGATCTTTTTGCCGATCGCGGTTTTTTGCGAGGCGCTGAGGTTCGCGGCCGCAGGCGCGGCACCCGCCTGGCCGGGAAGGGAAGCGGGACCGCAGGCGGTCAGGAACAAGCCGGCGAGGAGCGCGTAGCGGAAAGTCTGCACAAAGGCGTATTTCCACGACTTTTCACCGCTTCGCAAGCCGAGTATGACAGGCGTTTTGCCGGAAGGCTTGTCTCCGGAGGGGAGGGAAGGCAGCGGAAGGACTGCGGCCGTCCGTCCGGCGTGGGCATCGAAGACGAATCCCAATGGCGATTTCAGGGGACGATCCGCGGCGCAGTCGCTCCGCTACGGGAGACAATGACGGCGGCCGCCTACGCGGCCTCCAATGCTTCCAACAGATGGTCGCGGACCTCGATATTCTTCATGAAGGAGGGGAAAAGGAAGCTGCCCGGCCCGTAGGCGCAGAACTCCACCAAATCTCCGGTGTGATTCCCGCTGGTCCAGGAAATGCCGTGGTGGCGGCTGAAGATCTCGGCGAGCCGTCCGGTTTTCAGGCCCTGGGCCTTTTTGATCTCGTCCTTGCCCAATTCGATCCCGGTGCGCTCCCGCAGATACTCGACCAGCGGCGGCCCGCTGAGTTTCGCCCCGGAATTGTTCATCCACTCGAAGGAGCGCTTGAAGCCCGCGATCTTCTCGAATGCGGCGGTGGTCCCGTTGTAGATCCCCGGGGCCATGCCCTGTTTCGGGTCGGCATTCACGCCGTTGAGCTGGATGCCGCCGCAGCCGTGATCGGTGGTGACGACGAGCAGCACATCCCCGCGGGCGGCGGCGTAGGCGACCATCGCGCCGACGGCGTCGTCGAAGGCGAGCTGCTCGCGGATGCTCCCTGCCGCGTCGTTGGCGTGGCCGCAGTGGTCGATCCGGGCGCCTTCGACCATCAGGAACCAGCGGTCGTCCGTCATCGCGTCCAGGCGCCTCACCGCGAGCTCCGCCATTTCCGCCAAGGTGGGGATGCTTTCCTGAAGATCCCTCTTCGCCTCGCGGTCGATCGCCAGGGGGATGTAACCGGAGGAAAAGAGACCCAGCAGCGGCTTCTTGCCCGCGGGATCCGTCGCCTGAAGGGCTTGCCGGTCTTGCAGGAACTCATAACCGCCCTCGGTGAACTTCCTCACCAGCTCGTCCGGAAAGAATTTCCGGCCGCCGCCGAGCAGGACGTCCACGCCGCGTTCCTGATACTGGCGGGCGATCCCGGATTCGTCCCCGCGGCTGTCCACGTTGGCGGCGAAGCCCGCGGGCGTGGCGTGGGTGATGGAGGCGGTGGAGACGAGGCCGGTAGGGATACCGCGCTTTTTCAGCAGGGACTGGAGGGGTTCCACCGGGCGGCCCGAAGAAGGGTCCATATTGATCGCGCCGTTGTTCACCCGCCGGCCCCCGCCCCAGGCACTGGCCGCGGCCGCGGAGTCGGTGACGACGCTATTCGCGGAAAAAGTCTCCACCAGGGCGCGAACCACCGGCTTCTCCCGGTAGAGGGCCGTCCAATGCGTCTGCTTGCCCTCGAAAACCGAGCGGCAGTGCTGCGCCAGGGACAGGGCGCCGTGGTTCATCCCGTCGCTCACCATGAAGATCACCTTCTTCGGCAGGCCGCGGTTGTCGGCGGAGCGGCGGGTCTCCCGGGCGAGCAAAGGGGCGGTGGAACCGCCGAAAAGGGTGGAAGTGATCGTGGCGGCCTTCAGGAAATCGCGGCGGGATGTGGAAGCGGGTGCGCTCATGACGGGCCCGGGATACGGTCTCCCGGGCGGATTTCCATCGGAAAGGCCGGGCGGTTTGTAGCGGTAGGAAGAAAGCCCCGGCTTGCCCGGCCCGTGTATCGGAGAACAATCGTCACGTTCCATGAGCAAGATCCCCTGGCAGCAGATCCTCAGCGTGTCTCCGAAGGATGCGGTGAAACTCGTCCTCACCGCTTTCATCATCCTCTTCGTGACGAAAATCCAGGTATTCAGCGACAAGCTGTCCGCCCTGCTGATCGCTCTCCCTCTGACTTCTTTGGTCGCGATGTGTTGGATGCAGGCGGAGAAGCAGACTCCGGAGCG
>CBFGVD010000038.1:0-12470 GCA_965651965.1 uncultured Verrucomicrobiaceae bacterium
TACGAGCAGCAGCTCGTGCGGACGATCCGCTCGCTCCCGCCGGGCAGTCCCGCGATTCCGGGCCTCACGGACCAGCTTTTCAGCCCCGGCTACAACCGCTTCCACACCTACCAGGAGCTCTCCATGCCTGCGAATGTCGGCGGCTGGCTGACCCTGACCCCGGAGCTGGGCCTCGGCTACAGCCGCTATGGGGAGGTAAACGGCCCGTCGAAATCCATCGACCGCACCCATCTCCACGCCGGGCTGGAAGCTTCGATGAAATTCTCCAAGGATCTCGGCGTGGTGCAGAAGCGCCACATCGGCCTGGACGGGCTGCTGCACGTCATTCAGCCCTACGCGCGCTTCTCCTACATCTCCACGGACGATCTCGACCCGCTCTTCCCCGCGGTGGACCGGGAGACCTTCAGCACCCGGCCCCAGCCCCTCTCCGTGCCGAGCTTCACCGCGATCGACAGCCTGCGGGATTGGAGCATCCTGCGCTTCGGGGCGCGGAACAAACTCATCACGAAACGGGACGGCCAAAGCTTCGACTGGCTGACGCTGGACACCTATTTCGACGCCTTCATCACCGACCCGGACTACAACCGGAACTTCTCCAACCTCTACAACGACCTGCGCTGGAATCCCCTGCCCTGGTTCGGCATGACCTTCGAGACCCAGTTCCCGGTGATCGACGACGGCTCGGGCTTCTCCGAAGTGGCGGCCCGCGCGCGCTTCATGCCGAATGAGAACGTGGAATTCTCCGTGGGCCACCGCCTGCTGGACAACCACCCCGTGCTGGTGGACTCCCACCGGATCGACCTGCGCGCCTACACCCGCCTGGGGGACAAGTGGGGTGCGGGCTTCTTCCAGCTCTGGGAGCTGGACGACGGCACGCTGGAAGTGCAGCAGTACACCCTGCACCGCGATTTCAACCACTGGATCGGTTCCGTCGGCGTGACCCACCGGGACAACCGCTTGCAGGATGAATTCGGCATCATTTTCAGCGTCACGCTGAAGGACTTCCCCTCGGCCTCCGTGCCCTTCAAGCTGGACGCACCCTGATTTTCCCATGTCTCCTGCCGAACTGCTCGATTCGCTGAAATTCCGCTACGCCACGAAACAATTCGACCCCGCGCGGAGGATTCCCGAGGCCGAGTGGTCGGCGCTGGAGCAGTCCCTGGTGCTCACCCCCTCCTCCTTCGGGCTCCAGCCGTGGAAATTCATCGTGGTCCAGGACCCGGAATTGCGCGCCCGGCTGCGAAAACGCTCCTGGAACCAGTCGCAGGTTACGGATGCCTCGCACTTCGTGGTCTTCACGGTGCGGACGGACCTGACGGAGGAGGACGTGGACCGCTTCTTCCTGACCCTGGCAGCCGCCCAGGGGCGGGAGCCGGAGTCGCTGGCCGGCTACCGGAACGTGGTCCTCTCCTTCGCCGCGGCCATGACCCCGGAGAGCCGCCACGCCTGGAACATCCGCCAGGCTTACATCGCCTTGGGCCAGTTCATGACCGCGGCGGCGATGCTTGGGATCGATACCTGCCCGATGGAAGGCATGGAACCGGCGGGCTACGATGAGGAACTGGGACTGGCCGGGAGCGGCTACGCCACCTCCGTGGCCTGCGCCGCGGGCTATCGCTCCGCGGAGGACAAATACGCCGCCGCGCCGAAGGCACGCTATCCCCGCGCGGAAGTGATCGAGCACCGTTGAATGCGGCTCTCTAGCGCCCGCGGATCTTTTTCCAGACACCGCGTTCGGCGAGTTCCCGCGACATCTCCCGCATGTCCATGCCGCCCGCCGCGATCCGGCGATGGCGTTCCCGGTAAGCCTCCCAACGGCGGCTTTCCTCCGGCCCGGGGCGGTAGGGCCTGCCGTGCGGCACTTTCAGCCCGGCCAGGATCGCCAGATAGCCATCGATCCCGAAGGGATCCCCCGCTTGCAGGTGTCCCGCATTGATCGCGGAGGGTCCGTTCTCCCGGTAGAATTCCACCAGATCTTCCAGGCCGTGCAGGGGGATTTCCGTGCGGCAGCGCTTCCAGAAGAGCGTGTCCGAGCGGTCGTTGAAACGGTAGTGCAAGGCCAGGAAATCCCGGATGCGTGCCCAGACCCCGCCGTTCAGCCTGTTGTAGAGTGCCGCCATGCTCGGCGTCGGCCGCAGCTCGCTATCGATCAGACCGTCCGCCAGCCAGCGGCATTGCAAGCAGATCACCATCAGCGCCGTGGCTTCCAGCGGCTCCACGAAGCCCGCCGCATTTCCCACCGCGGCGGCGTTCCCGATCCAGCTCCGGCGGTAGCGTCCGGAGCGGAAGCGCACGATCCGGGGATTCGCCGCCTTCGGCGCGACTTTCAGGTAGGCCGCGATCGCCTCCTCGTCCCCCGCGTGCTCGCCGGAGAAGACATAGCCGCGGTGGATGCGCTCCGGGTGGTCGATCCGCCAGCACCAGCCCGCATCCATCGTTTCGGATAGGGTGTAGGGCAGCACCGGTTCATCGTCACGCTCCCAGCCCCCCGCCACCGCGCGGTCGCAGAAGAGCGAGCCGGAGTAATCCTCGAAGGGTTCCTCCAGCGCCTTGCCGATCAATTCGGAGGAAAAGCCGCTGCTATCGATGTAGAAATCCGCCCGCCGCTCCGAGCCGTCGGAAAGCCGGATCGCCGCGATTCCTTCGCCCCCGCGTTCCACCCCGGCCAGCTCCGCGTCCGTGAAGCGCACCCCCTCCCGGCGGCAGGCCTTTTCCAGCCAACCCACGAAGAGCTTGTTCTCGATGTGCCAGGCGAAGTTGCTACCCGGAGGCGGCAGATCCGGCACCCCGTCCGGCCGGCGGGGCAAGGCCTTCGCCCGGTCCATCAGTGCGGATGAAAGGTCCATCGCGGAGGGATCGCCGAAGCCGTAGAAGCCGTTGTTCCGCGGCAGGTCCGGCCAGCGCCAGGAGTGCTGCCGCCCCGTGAAGGTGTAGTCGAAGTAATCCCGCTTCCCCCAGGCGAAGCGCACCCCCAGCTTGATTACCGGTTGGATGGCGTTGAAAACCTCGTGCTCGTCCATGCCCAGATACTGATGCAAGTGGGCGGGAAAATAGGGCACGGTACCTTCTCCAACCCCGATCACGCCGATGCGGCTGCTGTAAACGACCTCCACCTCCAGCGAGGGGATCTTCCGCTTCAGCGTGAGTGCCGCGAGCAAACCGGCGCTGCCGCCGCCGAGGACGAGGATGGAGCGAATCATGGGAGGCGATCTTGGCATACATTGCCAAGACCTGTTTGGGAATCCCAACCTCTCCCCCAGGCAGGATACTCTCGTTTCGGAAAATGTCGGCCTTGGGAGAGCGGCCGCCGCTGCCCGGCGCAGCCACTTTCCCAAGGCTCAAGCGTTTCCAAGATGCGGTTGTCCCAGGCGGTCCTTTCGCGGTTCCCCGGAAGGGCCGGTTCCCGCCCGGGCGGGATCAGCCGTGTTTCGCGTGGGCGGCTTTCCCGCCTTTTTTCCCGCCCCCGGACATCTTGTTCACGGTGGCCCAGGCTCTCGCTTCGGCCTCTTCCTCCGGCACGCCGCGCTTTTCGTAGCTTTCCTCGATGTGCGCGGCCTGGCGCTTCTGCTTGCCGGTGTAGCTCGATTTGTCTCCTTGTGGCATGGCTTCGGTTCCTTTCCATGGCGGCGTGCGGTTCGGTGCATCCTGCCGGGGAGACGGAACCGCCGCCTGCAACCGTCCTCCGGGGATTCTCCTTCGGGGAAATATCCGTGGAAATTCTCAGCCCGCGCGATGCCAGACGAGGACTCGGGGGATAGCGGCCCCCGGCCCCGGCATGCCGTGGCGTTTTGCAGGAGCACGGCGGGCATATTGAAATCTCCCGGAGCCGGGAAATGTGCATGCCTGCGCGCGGCGGGCTCGCCCCGCACGCACTGCCATGCCATCCTGCCGGAGATGCCGCGCCACCCCGCCATGAACCGTTTCTTTCCGCTCTGCGCGGCGGCTTTTTTTCCGGCTTGTCCCCTGGCCGCCGCCGGGCCGCTGGCTCCCTACGCGGCGGATGCGGCCACGCTGCACCTCTGGCACCTGGATGAAACCCTGCCGCCCTTCGCGGACTCCGGCCCACGCCCGGTACCGCTGCGGGGGCTGTTGAACGGGGCCTTCGCCGGCCAGCCATCCTTGCCGGGGCTCGGGACCGCGGTCTCCCTGCGCGCCAGCGCGGGCGGCACCCCCGGCGAGTCCGGCCTGGCCGGAGCCATCCTCGCGGAGGCACCGCGTCTCGCAAACGGCACGCAGGACAACGTGGGGGAGAATTTCCGCTACTTCGGCCCGGAAGGTGCCTTCACCTACGAACTGCTGGTGAAACCGGAGATCCTCCCCGGCGAGGCGCAGTCGATCGCCCTGGGCCTGCTCTCCCTGGATGGCGACGGCGGGGACCGGATTTTCAATTTCCGGATCGAGAAACAAGGCTTCCTCGCCTTCATCACCCTGCCCCATTGCGGCGCCACCGGCGGCGGCCTGGCCAGCATCCCGGCCACCGGCCCCCACGCTCTAGTGCCCGGCGAATGGTATCACGTGGCCGTGAGCTACGACGGGAACGCCGGTGCCGCGAACAACCTGAAACTCTACTGGACCCGGATGGACAGCGGGGCGGCGGAGGCGAATCTCATCGGGCGCGGCTCCCTTTCCAACGATCTGAACGGGAACACCGGCGATCTGGCCATCGGCAACGAGGCGCGGGGCTTCTCCGGGAACGCGGAAGGAGAACCCTTTCCCGGACTGATCGATGAAGTCCGCATCAGCGGGGTAGCGCGGGATCCCACGGATTTCCTCTTCGTGCCGGCGGCCCGGCGCATCCCGGCGGGTGAAAGGGCCGCCGCCTCCCCTGCGGCGGAATCCAGCCGCCCGGACTTGCGCCTGGCCGGTGTGCTGGTGGATGCATCCTCCGCCGCCCTCCCGCAGCGGCCCGGCATGCCGCTCCGCCTGGGTTCCGGACTCCACCGTCTGGATTTCGATTTCGGCTTCGGCCCGGACCAGGGCGGGACGGAGGTGAAGCTGCGCTGCCGGCTGGAAGGCATCGACGAACGCTGGCAGGAGACGGAGCGCGGCATGAGCCTGACCTGCCAGGCGTTGGATGCGGAGAACCGGGTGATTTCCCAGTCCGTCTTTTCCGCCGCGGGCCGCAGCAACGGCTGGGAGACGGCCTTCGACGATTCGCGGATGACCCGCCGCACGGAACCCGTGTACCTTCCGGCTGAAGCTGCCGCCTTGCGGCTCAGCCTCGGCTCCGGCTCGCCGGATACCACCGGGCTGATGATGATCGACAATATCTCGCTGGCCGCGCCGGGCGACGCGCGCGCGCTATGGGAGACAGAGGATTTCGGCACCGGCGACACCACCCCCTCGCCCGCGGATCTGCCGCCGGGCTGGCGGCGGGCCGGAGGTGATCCCGCCATCGCCTACCTCGCGATCCGCGCGGACGGCCCGGCCCTGGGACTGGTGGACGGGGATCAGTCCAAGCACGGCGAGTGGGTCTCCGTGAGGAAGATCGCCCGGGGCGGCGCGCGCACTCTGGTGCTTTCCTGGGACGAGGCCTACAACGTGATCGGCGGCAGCGTGAACCGCGCCACCTACCTGAACGTGCCGCCGGGAGACTACGTCTTCCGGGCCATCGGGATGGCAGGGCCGGACCGCCCCGCGGGGGAGATGATCGCTCTGCCCATCCACATCGCCCCGCCCTTCTGGCAGCGGGTCTGGTTCTGGCCGGGCGTGGCGGCCGGTTCCGTGGGGCTGGTGGCTGCCGCCGCCCTCCGCCACCTGCGCCGCAGGTCGAAACAGCGGCTGGAGCGGCTGCGCTTCCAGCACGCCCTGGAGCGGGACCGCAGCCGCATCGCGCGGGACATGCACGACGATCTGGGCACCCGTGTGACCGTGCTGACCATGACCGCCGCGCTGGCCCGCAGGGATCTGGAGCAGGATCCCGCGAAGGCCCGCCGTCATCTGGAGAAAATGAGCGGCGCGGCACGGGAACTCGTCTCCGCCATGGACGACCTGGTCTGGGCGGTGGACCCCGCCCACGATACCCTGGACCATCTCGCATCCCACCTCACCCGTCTGGCGGAGGAGATTTTCAGGGATTCCTCCGTGCGCTGCCGCCTGGATATCCCCGCGGAACTGCCCGCGCGGCCCCTGGGCGCGGATTTCCGGCATCACGTTTCATTGGTCGTGAAGGAGTCCCTCCACAACATCCTCCGGCATGCGGGCCCTTGCGAGGCCTTCCTGTCCCTCTCCCTGCAGGGGGCCGATCTTGTCGTCATCATCCGGGACACCGGCCGGGGTTTCGACCCCGCCGCACGCCCGGAAGGCCACGGATTGGGCAATACCGCCAGCCGTATCCGCGAAATCGGCGGAAGCTACACCCTCGTCTCGTCGCCTGGGCACGGCACGTGTATTTCCATCGCCTGCCGTCTGCCTGATCCGCCGAACTGAAACCCGCCATGAAACCGCCGACACACACGATCGCCCTCGTCGAAGACGACGAAGCTCTGCGCGAGACGCTCGCCGACTTGCTCGCCTCCGCAGGGAACTGGGAATTGACCGCCTCCTACGCCTCGGCGGAAGCCGCCCTGGAGGGCATGAAGGAAACGTGCCCGGAAGTAGTTCTCATGGATATCCAGCTTCCCGGCATGTCCGGCATCGGCTGCGTGGCGCGGCTGAAGGAGCTGCACCCCGCGGTGCAGGTGCTGATGGTCACCGTCTATGACAACAACGACCGGATCTACGATGCGCTGGCCGCCGGGGCCTCCGGCTACCTGCTGAAGCGGGACGCGCCGGCGAAGCTGCTGGAATGCCTGGACGACCTGCTGCAAGGGGGCTCCCCCATGTCCAGCGCGATCGCGCGAAAGGTGGTGCAGCATTTCCAGAAAAGCCCGCCCGCTAAGAACGAGGACCACAACCTGACCCCGCGGGAAAAACAGATCCTGGAACTGCTGGTGAAAGGCGGGCTCTACAAGGAAATCGCCTGGGATCTGGGAATCGGCGTGGAAACGGTTCGCACCCACCTGCACAATATCTACGCGAAGCTGCACGTACGGACCCGCACGGAGGCGGTGGTGAAGTATCTGGGCGGCCCCTGAAGCGGGAGGAGCTTTCCCCGTGCTTCCCAAGCGCCGCGCCGCCTTCTAAGGTCCGGCGCGTGGGATTTTTCCGGTTTCTCGGCGGCATGGTGACGGGCTTCCTCCAGTATCTCGGGGAGGTGGCCATGCTTTTCGGCCAGATCGGGGAGTCGCTGGCGAAGGGCAAGATCCGCTGGGGGATGGTGCTCCAGCAGATCGTGGAGATCGGCCACCGCTCTCAACCCGTGGTCATGGTGACCGGGGCCTTCACGGGGGCGGTGCTGGCGGCCCAGTCCCTGTTCCAATTCAGCACGCTGAACATGGAGACCGGGGCGGGCGCGCTGGTCAGCGTGGCCATGCTGCGGGAACTGGGGCCTTCCATCACCGCGCTGATGCTGGCGGGCCGGGTGGGCGCTTCCATGGCGGCGGAGATCGGGACGATGAAAGTCACGGAGCAGGTGGACGCGCTGCGCTCCATGGGAGTGCACCCGGTGGATTACCTGGTCTCCCCCCGCCTGCTGGCGATGCTGGTGGCCATGCCCCTGCTGATCGGGGAATCCGCGGCGCTCGGCATCCTCGCCTCCGTGGCGGTGGGTACGGGGCCTTTCAACGTGAATCCCGCTTACTGGATCAGCCAGATGGGCAAGTACACGGATCTGAGCGACATCATCATCGCGCTGACCAAGGGCCTGGTTTTCGGCCTGCTGATCGTGGGAATCTCCTGCCACCAGGGGATGAGCGCGAGCAACGGCGCCGTGGGCGTGGGCCGCAGCACCACGCGGGCGATGGTTTACTCCGCGCTGGCGATCCTGGTTTTCAATTTCTTCCTGACCCTGCTGATGAACCTCATCTTCCCCGCGGGCCTCGGTAAGCATTAGGCCTTCACCTGAAGCGGCAAACGCCGAAAAGGCACGCCTTCCGGCGTCCCGGACGAGGCTCCCGCCGAGAAATCGGGCGCGAATCGCTTGGCAAGGCGGGGCCGGTCCGTGCTAGATTCTCGCGGAGTGGACGCGCTGATACATCATCTCGAACGGAAGGAAGAACTCTCGCCGCGCGAGATCACCGTGGCGGCGGAACTGCTTCTCGATCCGGAAGCCCCGGATGACAAGAAAGCCGCGCTGCTGGAAAATCTTTCCCTGAAGGGAGAAACGCCGGAGGAGATCGCCGGATTCATCGAGGCATTCCTGGAGCATGCCGTGGACCCCCATGTGGGCCTGCTGGATCTGGAAGGGCCCACCATCGACGTCTGCGGAACCGGCGGGGACAAGCTGAACCTTTTCAATGTCTCCACCACCGCCATGTTCGTGGTGGCGGCCACGGGGGCCGTGGTCCTGAAACACGGGAACCGCGGCATTACCTCGAAAAGCGGAGGGGCGGACGTCTTGGAAGCCCTGGGGATCCGCATCGACCTGCCGCCGGACGGCTTCCGCGAGTGCCTGGAAAAAGCGGGCGTGGGTTTCCTCTTCGCCCCGGCCTACCATCCGGCCTTCAAGGCGGTGGCGAATGTCCGCAAACAGCTCGCCGAAAAGGGAGTCCGCACGATTTTCAACAAGATCGGCCCGCTGATGAACCCGGCCAAGCCGCAGTGCCAGCTCGTCGGCGTCTTCGACCGCGAGATGTGCCCGGCCTTCGCCGAGATCCTGCAGCGCCTGGGCCGGGAGAGCGCCTGGGCGGTGCACGGCACCACCGGCGACGGCCGCTCCGTGGACGAACTGAGCCTGCTGGGCTCCACGCGCATCTGCAAGGCGGGCATCTACCAGGATCTGGAGGACGAGGAAGTACGCCCGCGGGACTTCGGCATGAAGCATGCCGAGGTGGAAGACCTGCAAGGCGGCGACGCGGAGGTGAATGCCGCGATCCTGGAGGCCATCCTCTCCGGCAAGGACAGCGGTCCGAAGCGGGACATGGTGCTGCTGAACGCCGGTGCCGCCATCGCCTGCTGCGGGCTGGCGGATGACATCGGGGACGGGATCGAGATTTCCCGCCGCCTGATCGACGACGGCAGCGCCCTGGAACGCCTGCGCCTCTTCCAGGAGGTAGCAAAACGGGGCTGAGCAGGCCCGGCGGCGAAGACCCGCCCGGGCTCCGGGCGGGGGCAGCCTCCTGATGCGGGCATTCCCTCGGGGAGAGAAAAGCCTTACCCGGCATTCTCACGGATGCGTTGTGTTTCTCCCGGGGGCCGCTTACTCGTAAATCCCCATCGAGATATCACCCTGCGGCTCAGCGATGATCACCTGCCCCTTCAGGAGCGTGTGCCCTTCCACCACCAGCGCCCGGCCATCGGACATGTTCGCGGTCGCGGGCACCACCAGGGGATCCTGCGAATCCCAAGCCTTGTTCTTCAAGGTGGTCTCGCCGTTCTTGAGCGTGACGATGGCATTGGAGCGGGCGGAGCTGCTGCCGTTTCCGAGGACGAAGGAAGGATTATTGTCCGCGTAGTTGAGAGCGTCCCCTGTCACGGCCGCATTGAAGGTCCCCAGCATCACGGTGGAATGAACAGGATTGATCAACCCCCATCCGAGGGTGGTGGATGCGATGCCCTCCACCTGATTGCTATGACCGATGGTCCAAGCTATTCCAGCTTGGATATCGTTTGAGGTCCCGAGAGCAACGGAATTCCAACCCAAAGAACCGCCACCTACCGGTCCGGCCAAGTTATTGAAGCTGCCTGATACCAGAGCATACCGGTGATCTTCTACCGAATTATTAGAGCCTGAAACAAGCAAATGAGACGCAGAGAAAGAATCGTTTTCAATAACTTCGTTACTTGACCCTGCAACCAACGAATTACTGGAATGGACACTATTTGAATCCCCCAACACCAGCGTCGTGACGGACCCCGTGAAATTCAAACCCTCCAGAAGCTCGTTATTATACCCTATCACGACACCAGAAGTAAAGCCCTCGAAATCATTACCTGAGCCAAGTGCCAGGACAGGGAAATAAGAAGCCATATTATTTGAGCCGCCGATTTCAAAACTCCCGTTCACATACCCGTTACCCTGCGTCACGATCAGATCGTAGCCTGAAGGCACCACCACGTTCGCGGCGGAGAGCGGCAGGGCCATCATGATCCCGGCGGCGATGGTTCCTGCCGGGGCGGTATATCCTCTTTTGAGCGAGCGCTTCTTTTTCATGGTAATGTCGATAAAAAGGAGATGACCCATCTTCTAGCTTCATCCGCTCCCCGGGGAAAGCCCCAACCCAATGACGGCGGCTTTTGGGCTCATGTGGCTGAAATCCCGCCCGAGCCGGGCCGGCATACCGGGGGGCGGCGCTGCCCTTCCTCTACCCCGCATCCCACCGACTCCGACATTGCAGGCCCTTGGGAGTTTTCCCTAGGCTGCCATCCGTGCTCCCCCGCATCCTCTCCCTCCTGCTTGCAGCCTCTCCCTTGGCGCAGGCCCAAGACAGCTTCTCCCCCGAGATCCCCACGGATGTCACCCGGCCCTGGCCGGGCAAAGACTTCTGGGCGAATCCCGCCGAAGATTGGGTCCTCTCCAAGGGCCGCTTCGAGAACACCTTCTCCGGCGGCAACCGGAATATCGTGCTGCTCACCTCCGCCCTGGAGGAGAAAGCGGAGCCCTTCACCGCACGGGTTCATCTGGAACAGATTTCCTTCGAGCTGTTCGGGGAAGGTTTCGCTGGCTTCCAGATCGGCCTGCGCGGGGAGTCCGGCGACTACCGGGAAGCCGCGGTGAGCGGCACCGGCCTGGCCGCGGGGATCGATCTTCAGGGCCGCCCCTTCATCGGTAACGCCAAATCCGGGGAAAGCGCCCTGCCCCTGCCCCTGCGCGGCATCGTGCTGGAGCTGAAGGGCAAGCCCGCCGCCTCTGGGACCTACGACCTCAGCCTGCTGGTGCAGGATGAAAGCGGCGCGATCCTCGCCACCGTGAAAGCCCCCGGCGTACACGGGAGCTGGCTACCGGGCTTGCTGGCGCTCACCGCCTCCACCCAGCCCGCGCCGGCGGTGAATCCCTCCGCGCCCCGCCCTGCGGAAATGCCCGCCATCCCGCAGAAGCGCGGCGGCGAGGCGCGCTTCGCCTTCAGCCGCTTCTCCGTGAGCGGCGGGAAATCCGCCCGCCACCCGGAGCGTGCCTTCGGCCCGGTGCTCTGGACCAGCTACACCTTCGACAACGACGGCACGCTCTGCCTCCTTGCCCAGGCCGCGTCCTTCGGCCGGGCGGAGAAGATCGAGGCCAAGCTCCTGCTTCCCGGCCGCGAGCCCCTGCCCGCCAGCCTGGACCCCGCTTCCCGGACCGTGCGTTTCCGCGTGCTGCGGCTGGATCCCGGGAAAGACTACCCCTACGAGGTTGCGATGGAAGGCGGCAGCTACAAGGGCACCATCCGTCATGCCCCTCAGGGGCGGCCCCTCAAGATCGCTTCCCTCTCTTGCAACGATGCCACCGGTTTCCCCCACCGCGATCTGGTGGCGAATGTCGCCGCCCAGGAACCGGATTTCATCACCTTCCACGGCGACCAGATCTACGAGGGCATCGGCGGCTACGGCCTGGTGTATGACCAGCGGCCGAACGACCGCGCGATCATCTCCTACCTCCGCAAGTACGCCCTCCACGGCTGGACCTGGCGGGAACTGCTGAAAGACCGGCCCTCCGTGACCCTGCCGGACGATCACGATGTCTTCCACGGCAATCTCTGGGGAGCCGCAGGCAAGGCCGCCGATATTTCCGGCGGCTACGGCGGCCCCGCCCAGGATAGCGGCGGCTACAAGATGTCCGTGGAATTCGTCAATGCCGTGCACCGGACGCAGACGGGCAACCTGCCCGATCCCGGCGATCCTTCTCCCTGCCGCAGCGGCATCAGCGTTTATTTTACGCGCCACTCCTGGGGCCCGCTGGATTTCCTCGTGCTGGCGGACCGGCAATTCAAGTCTGCTCCCGCCCAGGCACTGCCCGCCGCGCGCATCCGGAACGGCTGGGCCCAGGAACCCGCCTTCGACGCGAAAACCGGGGCCGCCGCCCCGGAACTCGATCTCCTCGGCATCCGCCAGGAAAACTACCTCGCCCGCTGGGCGAAGACCCCCGCGAAGGACGCGAAATTCCGCATCGTCCTCTCCCAGGCTCCTTTTTGCGCCCCGCAGACCCTGCCCGCGGATGCCCGCGATGACAGCGTGGTGCCGGACCTGAAGGTGCTATCCCCCGGCGGCTATCCGCCGGACGACGAACCGAAGGCGGACTTCGATACCAACGGCTGGCCACAGGCCCCGCGCCTGAAAGCCCTGCGCCTGATGCAGCAGGCCCGTGCCATCCACATCACCGGGGACCAGCACCTCGGCAGCACCGGGCAATACGGGCTGGATGGCTGGCAGGACGGTCCCTGGTGGATCAGCTCCCCCGCCACCGCGAATATCTGGCCCCGCCGCTGGATGCCCGCCGCGGAGGGCCGGAACCGGTG
>CBFGVD010000039.1:0-12312 GCA_965651965.1 uncultured Verrucomicrobiaceae bacterium
GATCTCGGGCCTCGTGAAGGCCGCGGCCTTCGGAGGAGATCCGGATAATTTCGAGTTTCCCCGCTACTGCCTCGATTTCTGCTTCTTCCGCGCCTATGAGAACGGCAAGCCCGCGGAGACGCCGCATTTCCTGAAATGGAACGCGAAGGGAGCGGCGGAAGGGGAACTGGTCTTCACCTCCGGCCACCCCGGCCGCACGAACCGCTCCGTGACCCTCGCACAACTGGAGGAAATGCGGGACGACGGTTTCCCGTATCGCTTGGAGCAGATTTTCCGCGGCGAGACGATGATGCGCGCATGGTCCGACCGCGATACGGAAAACGCCCGCCGCGCCCGCGGCGCGATCACCGGCACCCAGAACGGCCGCAAGGCCCTGCTGGCGCGCTTGGACGGTCTGCTCGACCCGGAACTGATGGGGACCAAGGCACGCAAGGAGGCGGAGCTGCGCGCGGCCTTCCGGGCGAAGGAGGAATGGCAGGATGCCGATGCGGCATTCGACCGCATCGCGCAAGCCGAGAAATCCATGGGAGAGCGGGAGATCCGCCTGAGGATGCTGGAGGGCGGCGACGGCTTCGGCACCGGGCTTTTCGGCATCGCCCGGGCGCTGCTGCGGAACGGGGACGAAGCGCTCAAGCCCAACGGCGAACGCCTGCCGGAGTTCCAGGCGACCTCGCGCATTTCGCTGGAGCTCGATCTTTTTTCCGGAGAGCCGGTTTACAAGGACCTGGAGACGCTGCGGATGACGAACGCGCTGACCTTCCTCTGCGGCAAGCTGGGGGCCGCGGACCCGCTGGTGGTAAAGATCCTCGCGGGGAAATCTCCCGCCGAGCGGGCCTCCGAACTGGTGCGCGGCACCGGTCTGCACGAAGTCGCCGTGCGCAAAGAACTCTACGCGGGCGGAGAGGAAGCCGTTGCCGCGTCCGGGGATCCCATGATCGCGTTGGCCCGCTTGGTCGATGAAGAGGCCCGGGCCTTGCGGGCGGAGTCCGAGGCGAGGGGAGAGATCATCGCGCAGGCGCACCGCAACATCTCGAAGGCCCGCTTTGCGATGGAGGGCGACTCCACCTATCCGGATGCGACGTTCTCGCTGCGGCTCTCCTACGGCACCGTGAAAGGATATGAGGAGGAGGGAGCGCAGGTCCCTTTCCAGACGGACTTCCGGGGCATGCAGGAGCGCCATGAGGTCCAGGGCGGCGTGGAGCCCTTCGATTTCACCGCCCGGTGGGAGGCTGCCGCTCCGGGCCTCGACCCGCGCACGCCCCTTAATTTCGTCAGCACGAACGACATCACCGGCGGGAATTCCGGCAGCCCTGTGGTGAACCGCGCGGGGGAATTGGTCGGGCTCGTTTTCGACACGAACGCGCCGGGCTTGGTCTCGGATTTCGCCTACACGGACGAGCGGGGCCGCTGCGTGTCCGTGCATCCCGCCGGGATGGTGGAGGCCTTGCGGAAGGTTTACGGGGCGGAGCGGGTGCTCGCGGAACTGTCGCTCTGAATCCCATGTTCCACATCGTCCTCGTCGCGCCCGAAATCCCGCACAATGCCGGTGCCGCCGGCCGTCTGGCCCTGGGCACGGGCTCGCGCCTGCATCTGGTAAAGCCGCTGGGCTTTTCCCTGGATGACAAGCATGTCCGCCGCACCGGGCTGGATTACTGGAAGGACGTGGACCTGCGGGTGTGGGAGGATTTCGCCGCCTTGAAGGAGGCGGCCGATCCCGGCGCGGGCTTCTGGTTTCTCAGCACGAAGGCGGAGCGCGCGCACTGGGATGCCGGTTTCCGGGAGGGGGATTATCTTGTTTTCGGCTGCGAAACGAAGGGTCTGCCGGAGGAAATGGTACGTGCCGCCGGGATGCAGGCGCTCCGTATTCCCATGGTGGAGGATGGCACTCGCAGCCTGAACCTCTCGACCGCGATCGCGATCACCCTGTACGAGGCCGTGCGGCAACACCCGCAGCCGGGGATGTAACGCGGCATCGGGGGTTTTCCGGTTGAAGGCGGGGCGGATTTCGCGTTTTTCGCCACTTGGTTTGAAGAACTGCGCCGCGCCATTCCTCGTCTTTGCCATGCTGCCTCTGGCGGCACAGGAGGTCTTGCCCGAAATGCTGGTCCTGGCGGAGCGCAGGGGCGGCAGCGTGGCGGAGATGCCGGGCGGGGTCCTGGCGGAGTGGAGCCGGGAAGACCTCTCCGCGGAAGCCCCGCGCACCCTCGATGAACTTTTGTCGAAGGAACCCTCCTTTTCCCTCTACCGGCGGCAGACCTCCCTGTTCGGAAATCCGACTTCGGCAGGCGTGAGCCTGCGGAACACGGGAGCCACCGCCGCGTCGCGGACGCTGGTGCTGCTCGACGGCATCCCGCAGAACGATCCCTTCGGCGGCTGGGTCTATTGGGCCCGCCACGATCCCGCCACGCTGGATTCCGTGCGGATCGTGCCCGCGGCGCGGGCCGCCGTGTGGGGGAACCAGAGTCCCGCGGGGGTGGTCCAGCTCGCGAGCGCTCCGGCATTCGAGGAGCGCCATCTGCTCCGCATCGGAGGGGGCAGCCAGGGGACGATCTCGGCGGCCGCCTCACATACCCTCGTCGGGGAGGACGGAAAGCTCGCCGCGTCTTTTTCCGGATTCGGGATGCATTCGGATGGCTTTTACGCCGTGCCCCGCTGGCAGCGGGGTCCCATCGACCGCAGGCTGGATATCGACGTTATCGGAGCGGATCTGAAATTCGCCTGGCGGGCGGCCCCCGGCATCATAGTGGAGCCCGGCTTTTCCTGGTATGAGGAAAACCGGGGAAACGGTACGCCTCTGGCGGGAAATTCGACCGAAGCGACCGATCTTTTCCTGCGCGTGACCTCGGAGGAATCGGGCGGGATTTCCTGGCAGGCCTTGGCTTACCGGCAGCAGCGGCGCTTCGAGTCGATGTTCACCTCGGTGAATGCCGCCCGCACCGCGGAGACGCCCGCGCTGGATCAATTCCACGTGCCGGGCACGGGAACCGGCGGGGCCTTCACGCTGATGTGGGAGCCGGAGAGCCCGTGGTCCTTTACCGCGGGCGCGGACCTCAGGCGGATCGACGGCGCCACCAACGAAGATGCCGGCTTTGTATCCGGCAGTTTCATCCGCCGCCGCCACGCCGGGGGGGAGCAGGGCTTGGCAGGGATTTTCCTCGCCGCGGCTTACGAAACGGACGCGAAGACCCGCATCGACGCCAGCCTGCGGGGAGATGCCTGGTGGCTGGAAGACGGGCGGCGCCTGGAGACCTCCCTGGCGACGGGCCAAGCCCTTCGCACGGACCTGCAGCCGGACAGGAACGGGATCGAGCCGTCCCTCGCGCTGGCGATCACCCATCCCCTCTCGGAAGAGCTCGAAGCCGGGCTCTCGGCGGGCACCAGCTTTCGCCTGCCTACCCTCAACGAGTTGCATCGCCCGTACCGCGTGAGGAATGACATCGTGGAAGCCAACCCCGGACTCGATCCGGAGCGTTTCTACAGCGTGGAGGGCAGGCTGGAATGGCAGGCGGAGGATTGCCTGAAACTGGACCTGAACGTGTTTCATCACTGGATCCGGGATGCGATCGGGAATGTCCCGGTCACCGACCCCGGGCAGATCGCGGCGATTTTCGGCACCATTCCCGTCGGCGGCTCCGGCTCGCAACGACAGAATGTCGATGAAGCCCGCGTGGCGGGGGTGGAGGCGGGAGCGGCGTGGTCTCCCCGGGAGGATTGGAGCTTCGGCGTGAACGGCATCTGGAGCGAAACGGAATTCACCGCTTCCCCGCGCCAGCCCTTGCTGGAAGGGAAGCCCTTTCCGCAGGCTCCGGACCTGAGGCTGATCGCCACCGCGGACTGGCAGGCCACGGAGCGCCTGAGCTTCTTCGCGGGTTACGAGTACGGAGCCGGGCAGTTCGACGATGCCCTCGCGGCCCGGAGCATCCCGAGCTACACCAGCGCGAGCCTGGGCGCGCGCTGGCAGGCGCGGGAGGACCTGATGTTCCACGCGCGGGTGGACAATCTCTTCGACCAGGAAATCGCCACCGGCCTGAGCACGGACGGCATCCGAACGGTGGCCGGACCACGGTCCTTGTGGGTGGGGGCGGAGTGGGGCTTCTGAAGGCTTGCGGAGGCCTTCTGCCCCCGTCGGCGAGGGAATGCCCGAGGGCCTACACGATTCCCTAAAAATGGAAAACGCGGGAATTGAAGGCGCGGTGCGCTCTCGTAATCCTCGCCCATGCCGATCAGACGCCTCCTCCTTGCCGCTTTCCTGACAGCGCCCCTGTATTCCCAGGACCCGCCCGATTATTCCAAGATGAAGACCGACCAGGTCTTCGAGCAGCTCTGCTCCGGCTGCCACGGGAAGGATTTGAGCGGGGGCCAGGGCGGCTCCCTGATCGACGGGGAATGGAAGCACGGCAGCTCGGATGCGGAGCTGCTGAAATCGATCAAGGAGGGCAACGAGCAGCTCGGAATGACTCCTTTCGGCACGATCCTGGACGACCGGCAGATCCGCTCGCTGGTGATTTTCATCCGGGAAAAGGAAAAGCAGGCCAAGGAGAAGGGGATGGATTTCCCGAAACCTGAGCCGGGGAAGGTCACCAGGACGCAGCACGAGGATTACAAGATCGAGATGGTGGTCGAGGAAGGGTTGAAGAACCCCTGGGCCATCGCCTTCCTGCCGGACGGGCGGAAGCTCGTGACCGAAAAGGCGGGCCGCCTGCGGGTCATCGGGGCGGACGGGAAGCTGGACCCGGAGCCGGTGAAGGGCACGCCCGCGGTGATCGAGCACGGCCAGGGCGGCCTGATGGAGGTGGCCGTGCATCCGGACTACGAAAAGAACGGCTGGATCTACCTGGGCTACGCGGACGGCACGCGCAAGGGCAGGGAGGTCAAGACCATCACCGCCTACGTGCGCGGCAGGATCAAGGACGGGCAATGGACCGACGAGGAGACGATCTGGAAGGCGGACCGGAAGTTCTACACCGGAGCGGGCGTCCACTTCGGCACGCGCCTGGTCTTCGACAAGGGCTACATCTATTTCCCCGTGGGCGAGCGCGGCGGTTGGCACGAGGCCCAGGACGTGGAGAACGCGAAGGGCAAGATCTACCGTCTGCACGACGACGGCCGGGTGCCGGAAGATAACCCCGAGTTCCCCGGGAAGACTCCCGTGCCGGGGCTCTGGAGCTACGGCCACCGCAATCCTCAAGGCCTGGACATCGATCCCCGCGACGGCGCGATCTACGATACCGAGCACGGCCCGCGCGGCGGCGACGAGCTGAACCTGATCCTGCCCGGCCACAATTACGGCTGGCCGGTGATCACCTACGGGATGAACTACGACGGCACGCCGATCACCGGCAAGACGGCGGAGGAAGGCATGGACCAGCCGGTGATCTATTGGCAGCCGAGCATCGCCGCCTGCGGCCTATCCTTCTACCGCGGCGACAAATTCCCGAAGTGGAAGCACGACCTCTTCGCCGGGGCCCTGGCCCAGCAGGAAGTCCGCCGCCTGCGTCTGGTGGACCGCAAGGTCACGGAGCAGGAAGTGGTGCTGAAGAACATCGGCCGGGTGCGCGACGTCACGGATGCTCCGGACGGCTTCATCTACGTGATCCTGAATGGCCCGGACCGTATCGTCCGGCTGGTGCCGGCCGGTTGAAGGCCGAGAAAAGCATTGTCGCCGGAGCCGGGCCGTGGCACCGAACCGGCCCGCTCGCATCGCCGTGCGTGGCAACGCCCCGGCGTGGCGCGGTGTCCTTGGCCGTGTCACAGGCCATTAAGAACCGGCTTGCTCGGGATCAAGGGATTATGAACGATTCCGGCTTTTGAAACAAAAGTCGGCGCAAAGAATAAAAATTAGAATTATTCTTGCCAAGGGGTGGGGTGGGCGTAGCTTCCGCCACCCGAAATGGTGACCGGATCGTCAGATACCAACCCGGATATCCCGGCGGAAATGCCCGCCGAGATCGGAGGGCTGCGCATGACCCGCCAGCGCTGGGAAATCTACCGGCTGCTGATGGACCAGCGCGACCACCCCACCGCGAACGACGTCTTCATGCGGGCGAAGGACCGCCTGCCGAACATTTCCCTGGCCACCGTGTACAACTGCCTGGAGGCGCTGGTGCAACACGGCCTGATCCGCCAGGTGAATTTCGAGCGCGAGTCCTCCCGCTTCTGCCCGAACCTCGAAGAACACGGCCATTTCCACGACAAACGCAGCGGCACGATTCACGACGTGACCTTCAAGGCCGGTGCGAACCTCGCCGATGTCCTGGACCTGCCCCCCGGTGCCGTGGTCACGGACATCGAGATCACACTCCGCGGCGAGCTGCCGGGCACTCCTGTTTAGTCACTAGAATTCAATCATCAGTCATTTTTTCCTCATGTCCCTCGTCATCACCGACCTGCACGCCACGCTCGAAGACGGCACCGAGATCCTGAAGGGCGTCTCCCTTGAGATTCCCGCCGGGGAAGTCCACGCCATCATGGGTCCGAACGGATCCGGGAAATCGACGCTTTCGAAGGTGATCGCCGGTCACGAGGGCTATGTGGTCACCGCCGGCGGCGTCACCTTGGACGGGGAGGACATCTTTGAAATGTCCATCGACGAGCGTTCCCGCGCCGGTATCTTCCTGGCCTTCCAATATCCGGCCGAGGTTCCGGGCGTCTCGAATGCCAATTTCATCCGCGCCGCGCTCCAGGCCCGCTTGCCGAAGGGCGAGGAGATCGACGCGGTCGGCTACTACAAGAATCTCTACTCGAAAATGGATCTCCTGGAGATGGACCGGAAATTCACGGCCCGCTCCGTGAACGAAGGCTTCTCCGGCGGCGAAAAGAAGCGCAACGAGATCCTCCAGATGATGCTGCTGGAGCCGAAATATTGCATCCTGGACGAAACCGACTCCGGCCTGGATATCGACGCCCTGAAAATCGTCGCGAAGGGCGTGAACGCCATGCGCTCGCCGGAGCGCGGGATGCTCCTCATCACCCACTACCAGCGCCTGCTGGACTACATCGCGCCGGATCACGTCCACGTGATGGCGGCGGGCAAGATCGTCCGTTCCGGCGGCCCGGAGCTGGCGCTCGAGCTGGAGAAACACGGTTACGATTTCCTCAAGGAAGTTGAGTTGGCTCCGGCCTGATCCCTGCTACGGCAGGCGATGCCATGAAACTGCGCAAGACACGTCATCCCCTCGACAAGCAGAGCCGCGAGAAGTCCGTCGCCCTGCTGAACGACTTCCTTGTACTCGCCATCGACCTCCGCCTCCAGGTGAAGCAGGCGCACTGGAACGTGCGCGGCCCCAATTTCATCAGCCTGCACGAGCTTTTCGACCGCCTGGCGGGCGAGCTGGAGGAAACCATCGACGAGCTGGCCGAGCGCATCGCCGCGCTCGGCGGGCGGGCTCTCGGCACGGCCGCCCGCGTGGCGGAAAAGTCCGGCCTGGCCGAACTTCCCAAGAAGTCGGTGTGGGGACCGGAACTCGTCGCCCTTTTGGCGGACCGCTACGCCTCCGTGGGAACCTGCGCGGGGCTTGCCATCGCACGCGCCCAGGAGATCGACGACGAGGTGAGCGCCGACCTTTTCATCAAGACCGCCCACGGGCTCGACCGCGGGTTGTGGTTCCTCGAAGCCACGCTCGAGGAGGCCCCCTGTAACGGCGGGGAGACCTGCACTGCTCCCGCCGCCGAAACGCCCTCCGCGGAACCAGACATCAGTGCCTAGTCATCCGACATTTGCTTTTTCCATGTCCTACGACGCATCCAGTACCATCGACGCCGACACCCGGGAGGCGATCGACATCGACCGCACGAAGGGGGATTTCCATTTCCCGGAGCGCCACAAGTTCGATGCCGGCCGCGGCCTGACCGAGCGCACCATCGACTACATCAGCGACGTCAAGGGCGAGCCGCAATGGATCCGCGACTTCCGCCACAAGGCGCTGAAGGTCTTCCGCGAAAAGCCGATGCCGACCCATTGGGCGACCAAGGACTTGGAGAACATCGACTTCGACATCATCCGCTACTACCTCTCCGACGGCGAGAAGCCGAAACGCTCCTGGGAGGACGTGCCCGAAGACGTGCTGCGCACCTTCGAGCGCCTCGGGATTCCCGAGCAGGAGCGCGCCTTCCTGGCCGGCGTGGAAGCGCAGTACGATTCCGAGGCGGCCTACTCCAACATGAAGGAGGAGCTGACCAAGCAGGGCGTGATCTTCGTGAACTCCACGGAGGGCCTGAAGCATTACGAGGAGATCTTCCGCCCCTGGTTCGGCAAGGTGATCCCGACCGGCGACAACAAGTTCTCCGCGCTGAACAGCGCCGTCTTCTCCGGCGGTTCCTTCATCTACATCCCGAAGGGGGTGAAGCTGAAGCAGCCGCTGCAGGCCTACTTCCGGATCAACTCCGAGAATTTCGGCCAGTTCGAGCGGACGCTGATCATCGCGGACGAAGGCGCGGAGGTGATGTACATGGAAGGCTGCACCGCGCCGAAGTTCGAGACCTCCACGTTGCACTCCGCGGTGGTGGAGCTGGTCGCGCTGAAGGGCGCGAAGATCCAGTACGTGACCGTGCAGAACTGGAGCAGCAACGTCTTCAACCTCGTCACCAAGCGCGGACTGGCGATGGAGGATGCGGAAGTGCGCTGGATCGATTGCAACATCGGCAGCCGCCTGACGATGAAATACCCCGGCGTGATCATGAAGGGCGAACGCGCCCGCGGGGAGGTAATCTCCATCGCGCTGGCGAACAGCGGCCAGCACCAGGACACCGGTGCGAAGATGATCCACGCGGCGAACAACACCACTTCCAACGTGGTCTCCAAATCCATCTCCGTGGGCGAAGGCCGGGCCACTTACCGCGGCCAGGTCCACATCCCGAAGCACCTGAAAGGCTGCAAGAACAACACCGAGTGCGATGCCCTGCTCATCAATACCCGCAGCCGCACGGACACCTATCCGGCGATCACGGTGAAGGGCAACCAGCACGCCACCCAGCACGAGGCCAGCGTCAGCCAGGTGTCCGAGGACATGCTTTTCTACATGCAGCAGCGCGGCCTGAGCGAAGGTGCCGCGATGTCCCTGGCGGTGAACGGCTTCATCAACGACCTCGTCCGCGAATTCCCGATGGAGTATTCCGTCGAACTCAAGCGTCTGATCGATCTCGAAATGGAAGGCAGCGTCGGCTGATCCTGTCCTTTGCTTCCCAATCTCCACTTTATCCCTGTCGATGCCCGCCGTGCTCGAACATCCCGCCTCCCTGCTCGAATCCGCTCCCGAGACGCCCGCCGCCTTTCCCGCCTGGTTTGCCGAACGGCAGCGCGCGGCGTGGCAGCGCTTCCTTGAAATCCCGGCTCCGAAGCGCGGCGACGAGGCATGGCGTTTCTCGTCCTTCAAGCAGCTCGATTTCGCCGCCTTCTCCGCGAGCTCCACGGTGTCCGATGCTTCGGGTCTTTCGACCCGCTCGAAATCGCTGGAAAGTGCGGCGGCGAAGTTCGTTTTCGCCAACGACCGCCTGATCCATTCGGAATCGAAGCTGCCTGCGGATGTCATCTGCCTGCCGCTGGCGGAGGCCCTCCTGTCCCATGGCGACCTGGTGCGGGAGCATTTCATGAAGCGGGATACCCGCCTGGGCTCGGCCAAGTGGACTGCCCTGCACGAGGCGAACGTGAAAAACGGTCTCTTTGTCCATGTGCCTGCCAACGTGGAAGTGGAGGACACCATCGAGGTCTTCCACTGGATCGAGGGCGAAGGCACGGCGATCTTTCCCCACACCCTGGTGATCACCGGCCCGAACGCGAAGGTGCGCGTGGTGGACTATTTCCAGTCTGCAAACGATGGCGATGCGGGCCTTGCCATCGCGGTGAACGACCTGCACGCCGGGGAGGGCTCGAAGCTCGACTACCTGGCCATCCAGGCCTTCAACGAGAAGACCAAGGTCATCCAGGTGAACGAGACCGGCGTCGCGAAGGATGCCTCCGCCATCGGCTTCATCCTGAATACCGGCGCCGCCTGGGCCCGCAACGAATCCCTGAGCCGCCTGGAAGGCGAGGGCAGCCGCTCGGACATGCTTTCCGTAAGCGTGCCCGCCCGCAGGCAGGAATACGACCAGCGGACTTTCCAGCACCACGCCGGCCCCGGGGCCTACAGCGACCTGCTCTACAAGAATTCGCTCTACGATGAATCCCGTACGATCTTCTCAGGCCTGATCTTCGTGGACGAAGGCGCGCACCGTACGGACGCTTACCAGACCTGCCGCAACCTCTTCATGAGCGATGAGGCGGAGGCGAACTCCATGCCCGGCCTGGAGATCAATGCGGACGACGTGAAATGCTCCCACGGCAGCACCAGCGCCCGGATCAGCGATGATGAAATCTTTTACCTCCGCGCCCGCGGCATCGATCCCGCGCGCGCGCGCCAACTCATCGCCCGCGGCTTCTCCGTGGAAGTCATCGAGCGCCTGGGCGACGAAAAGGTGGAAGAAATGGTCCTGCGTTTCCTCGACGACAAGTTCGCGCACATCGCGGGCGGCGGTGCCTGACGCCGCGCCTAATCGATGGCGACCGGCCAGTGCGCCGCCTCCCAGATGGCGGCGCAGGCCGCGGTGATCAGCTGTTCCAGCTTCTCGTCGCGGATCTTCTTTTCCTCGGCGTAACCCGCGAGCATCCCCGCGGCCGCGGAGGCCACCTTCGGCTGTGCCGTCTTGAGGAAGAGCGACTCCATGTATTCCGCCATTTTCTCGTCCGCGGGGCCGGTTGCGATCTCCTCCTCGTACCACGCGCTCATGCGGTAGGGGTCCGGATCGTATTCCTTCGGCACGCTGGCGTGCATCGCGCCGAGGGCGATGATCGTGACGGTGAAGAGCGATTGCAGTTCGTCGTCGTTGAGCGAGTCGTCGAAATCCGCCATTTCCTCCAGCAGGTCGCCGAGCCGGATCTCCAGGCGGTTCCAGAGTGCTGGGCTGCCGACCACGGCGTCGATCCGCTTTTTCAGCAGGTCTCCTTCGAGAACGGGCTGGGAGGGAGGGGGAACCAGGGGAATTTCCTCGTTTTCGTCGTCGGCGTCCATGGCCGGGATCGTGGGAATCCGCGGCAGACCCGTCCATCCCGAAAAGGATGGCCGCCGGCGGCTACTTCGCCTCGACTCCCCCGGCTGCTCCGTCATTCTCGGCGGCCCTTTGGAAACGGAGCAGGATATCCACGGCTTTTTCGAGGACGAGCGCTGGCGCGAGCGCTTCGAGGAGGATTGCCTGCTCGCGGGCCAGCGGCTGCGGCCGAAGGTCCGCGACCTGAAAGGCGATTGTCCGGGCGAGGATTATCTCGTCCTTTCGGGAAAGGTGGCGGGGGAGGAAGCGGAAATCTCCATGTGGGCCGCCGAAGGTGCCTGGTCGTTCGAAAGCTCCTGCACTTGCGAGATGCGCAGCTTTTGCCCGCATGCCGTGGCCTTGCTGGAAGAGGCCGCGAAGCCGAAGAACCTTTCGAGGGTTTTGGAGGGCCGCGCGGCCCGTTCCACCCCGCAGCCCCTGCCTGCGGCTGCCGCCGCCGAGCCGGGAGACACGCCCTACCTCGATCTTCCGCCTTCATTCCGCCTGGAAGTCGTGCGCGAGGCCACGGATACGAAGGTGGTGCGCCTGCTGCTCCAGGCGCTCAAGATCCCGGACAGCGGGGACTGGGTGGTGGCGCGGCCGCTGGCGATCTACGGCACGTACAGTATTCCCCTCGGCGGCGTTCCGGGGCCGCGCGAGCACCGTATCGATGGCGCGGAGGGCCAGCTCGTTATCCGCCGGGACATCGCGGCGGAGATGAATGCGATCCTTTCCCTCCAGCAGGCCGGGCTTGCGGGTTTGGCCGGGCATTCCCAGTTCCGTTTCCTCCTCGGCCTGGCGGGGAAGGGGAGAAGCGGCATGCCTCCGGAAGCCGGCCTGTGGTTCCCGAATCCAGGACACGGCACGCTCGCCGAATATTGGCCCTGGCTGCGCGCCACCGGCACCGCTTCCCTGGAGTCGGCAGGCTGGTCCGTGAGCTTCGCCCCGGATGTCGGCCACGAGATCATCGATGCCGATCCGGAAGGCTTCGTCTATACCCTGGAGGATGACGGTAGCGGCTGGTTCCATCTTTCCGTCGGCTTCGATGTCGGCGGGCGGCAGCTCGACTTGCTGCCGATCCTTGCCCAGCTCCTCGACAAGGGCGCGATGGAGACCACGCTGGAATATCCCGCGGGAGGGCACTTCCTCCATCACTTGGAAGACGGCCGGGCCTTGCGCCTGCCGGCGGAGCGCATCCGCAGGATCTTGAAGCAGTTTGCCGCTTTGATCGACCCGCGCCGTTTCAAGGGCGGG
>CBFGVD010000040.1:0-12289 GCA_965651965.1 uncultured Verrucomicrobiaceae bacterium
TGCGGCGGACCCGAACGAAGGCGACAGCTTCACCTTCGCCAAGGTCTCCGGCCCTGCCTGGCTCTCCGTGGCGGCGGACGGCACCCTGACCGGTACTCCCGCAGCTGCGGACGACGGGCCGAATCTCTTCACGGTGCGGGTGACGGACCAGCACGGGGCATCCTCCGAAGGCAGCCTGGCAGTGGAGGTCACCGGGAGCCAGGCTCCGATCGAGGCATGGCGGGAGGACCGCTTCGGCAGCCATAGCAGCGATCCCGCCATCTCCGGCGATGCCGCCGATCCTGACGGGGACGGCATCTCGAATCTGATCGAGTATGCGTTCGGCAGCGATCCATGGGAATCCGGGCCCGGACCCTTCCCGATCCTGGAGGAAGGCTTCCTCTCCATCATCTATACCCGGGATCTTTCCGCCACGGATGTCACCGTCACGCCGCTTTGGTCGCAAGATCTGGCGGGATGGCACGACACCGGCCTGACGGTGATCACGCTGGCGGAGGAGGAAGGCGGCATCCGTACGCTGAAAGCGCGCATACCGGCCGGAAGCGGCCCCCGTTTCCTGCGGCTGAGGGTGGAATGAAGAGGCACCGCGTCACGCAAAGCGCTCGTTTCCAGCCGGCCACGAACAAAATGGGGAATTCCTCCCGATTTCTACGGGCGCGATGGCGATGTTTGTGACAAGGTGACAGTCGAATGCCCGGACGATTGGGCGTCCGGGCCTCCGATTCGCGAACATCATCGCTCCACTCTAATGAAATCATTGATCGTCATTGCAAATCTCGGCCAAGTCCGTGTCTTGAAGCTTCGTCCCGCCGGAGACGACCCGGCACAGCAGGATCATCTTTGCGAAGTCCCCTCCGCCAACGGCAAGGAGCCTCCCAAAGCGATCCACGAGGTGGTGACGGATCAATCCGGGCGCTTCGCCCAAGGAAATGCCGTGGGCTTGCAGACCGGGATGTCGAATGGCGAGAACCTGCAACTGGAAGCGGAGCTCCAACGGGAGGCGCTGCAAAAGATCGCCGCCCGGATCGATGAAGCGGTGGAGTCGGAAGGCTCGCCGCCGTGGATGCTGGTGGCTCCCTCGCCGATCCTGCCGGCGCTGAAGCAGGCCCTGCCCGCCCGGACGAAAAAGACGCTGGACGAGACGCATGCGGGCGATTTCACGCGGCTGCCGCTGCGCGAACTGGAAGACCGTTTCCTGGCGCGGCGGTGAGGGCGGTGCCCGGCGACGGGAAAACAAGCGTTTGGATAGGTTGATTTCACGGATCCCGTAACTTCCGTGGCAAAGCCGCGGATAAGATTACGATTGAGTGAATGGACGCCCCGCGCTCCCCGTCGCCGCCCATCCATGAGTCCCTGGTTCCAGCAGTTGCTTTTCACGGTGGTCCCCGCGCTGGCGGCCGCGGTGCTGCTGCGCCCTGCGATCGAGGGCCTGCTGCTGCGCGCCGCCACGGTGGCAGTGCTCACCGCGGCCGTCTCAACGGCGGCGGCGCTGCTGGCGGGGCAGGGCGAACCGCTGCTCTCCCGCGGGCTCGGGATTTCGCTGGCGGGCGGCTTCGTGGTGGCCCTGCTGGCGGACTGGGTCTTCACCCTCCGCCGGGAATAGCGCCGGACCCTAGGCGCCGCGATCGATGATTTTGCCGCCGCGCTTCCGGCCGGCTTCCATCAGCGGGCCGTTCGGATCTTCCCAGGCGGCATCGTGGTTCTTCGCGTAGCTGAAGACGTGTTTATGGAAATATTCGAAATAAGCCTCCCGCTCGTCCTTCGTGAGCCGGTACCAGACGGCGATGTTCAGCGCGCGGGTGACCTTCTGCATCATGTGCAGGGTCAGGGTGCGGCCGCTCCGGGCACGCTGGACCTGTTTGTGGGTAAGCTGCTCGGTGGAAGCGTCCACCAGATCGTGGTTTCCCAGGCCCCAAGCCGTCATGAGGGCGTCCAGCGGCTGCGCGCCGTGCTCGCGTTCTTCGTTCACGCGCCGGGTGTGGCATGAACGGCGGCGGAGGGGAAGCGGAAGCTGGGGCCGGGCGGGGGCAGGTTTTTTAGAGACGGATCGCGGATCCGCGGTTTGCGGGCCGGAGGCTCCGCGCACCCGGAGACGAGGCTCCGCGATGCCGGGCGATGAGCGGTGTTCATCGGGCGGATGATTCTTCCGCTCCCCGGGCGAGGCCGGACGGGCGGGGAAACGCACGGGCGCTGCTCTCCCCGGAGGGACAAGTGGCCCTTATTCCTCCATCGCTCGCCCCCCTGCTCAAGCAGCATGACGGCCCCCTGACGGCCGATCTGGTGCTGGAGCCGGGTCATTTCGGCCTCGGGACAGTGCCGAAACGCCTGAAACCGGTCCATACCGTCGCCTCGATCTGCGGCTACTGCGCCACCGGCTGCCAGCTCAAGCTGCACCTGGATGCGGAGGGCCGGGCGATCAACCTGAGCCCGCAGGCCGGCTACCCGGTGAACCTGGGAATGGCGTGCCCGAAAGGCTGGCAAGCGCTCGACCCGCTGGATTCCCCGGACCGCGCCACCGTGCCCCTGCTGCGGGACGAAAAGGGAACCCTGCGGCCCGTCGGCTGGGCGGAGGCGCTAGAGACCTTCGTGACGCGCATGAAGGCGCTCAAGGAGGCCCACGGGCCCGAATCCGTCGCCTTCCTTTCCACCGGGCAGATCCCCTTCGAGGAAATGGCGCTGCTGGGCTGCCTGTTCAAATCCGGGATGGGCTTCCTCCACGGGGATGCGAATACCCGGCAATGCATGGCCACGGCAGTGACGGCATACAAACAGTCCTTCGGCTTCGATGCCCCGCCTTACACCTACGCGGACCTGGAAGAGAGCGACGTGCTGGTCTTCGCGGGGTCGAACCTTTGCATCGCGCACCCGATCCTGTGGCAGCGGGTGATGCGGAACAAACGGAACCCGGAGATCATCGTGATCGATCCGCGGGCCACCGAGACGGCACAGGCCGCGACCCGGCATGTCGCGCTGAAGCCGAAGGGCGATCTGGCACTGCTCCACGCGCTCGCCCACTGCATCCTGCGGGACGGGCGGACTGACGCCGAATCGCTGGCGCGCACGGAAGGGATCGAGGCCTATGCGGAATTCCTGAAGGACTACGCCCCCGCAGCGGTCGCGGGGAGGACGGGTCTTTCCCCGGAGGAAATCGAGGCGCTGGCGCGCACCGTTTCCGAGCCGGGGAAGCGCGTTTCCTGGTGGTGGACGATGGGGGTGAACCAGTCCCACGAGGGCGTGCGCACGGCCCAGGCGATGATTAACCTGGCCCTGATCACCGGGAACATCGGCAAGCCGGGCACGGGCGCGAACTCGATCACCGGGCAATGCAACGCGATGGGCTCCCGTCTTTTCTCGAACACGACCTCGCTGACGGGAGGACACGAATTCGGCTACGAGGCGCACCGCGAAAAGGTCGCTGCCGGACTGGGCATCCCGGTGGAGCGGATTCCTTCCGAGCCCTCCATGGCCTACGACCGGATCCTGGCCGCGGCGGAAGAGGGCAAAATCAAGGGCCTCTGGATCATCGCGACCAACCCCTTCCACTCCTGGATCGACAACGGCCGGCTGGCGGCGCTGCGGGAGAAGCTGGAATTCCTGGTAGTGCAGGACATGTACCACAGCACGGAGAGCGCGCGGGCGGCGGACCTGGTGCTGCCGGCCGCGGGCTGGGGGGAAAAGGAGGGCTGCTTCATCAATTCCGAGCGGCGGATCGGCACGCTGAAAAAGGTGCGGCAGGCACCGGGGATCGCGCTTTCGGATTTCCGGATCTTCCGCCTGATCGCGAATGCCTGGGGTTGCGGGGAGATGTTCGCGCGCTGGACCGATCCGGAGGCGGCCTTCCGCCTCCTGCGGGATCTGACGGCGGACCGGCCCTGCGATATCACGGGGATCGAGGACTACGCGATGATCGATCGGATGGGCGGAATCCAGTGGCCCTATCCGAAGAACGCGCCCCCCGGGGCGACAGAGCGTCGGTTGTTCGAGGACGGGGTCTTCTACACGCCGGACGGCAAGGCGAAGCTGCATTTCTCCCCGCCCGCGGAGCTGCCGGAGGACACGGATGCCGCTTTCCCCTTCCTGCTCCTCACGGGCCGCGGCACCAGCAGCCAATGGCACACGCAGAGCCGCACGGGGAAATCCGACATCCTGCGCAAGCTCTACCCGCAGGAGGCCTACATCGAGATCCACCCGGCGGACGCCGCACGGCTGGGGTTGAAGGAGCACGACAAGGTACAGGTGCGCTCCCGCCGCGGGGAGATGCGGGCCTCCGTGTACGTGGCGCCCACGATGCAGCGGGGGCAGGTCTTCCTGCCGATGCACTACCCGGAAGTGAACCGGCTGACCCACCCGTCCTTCGACCCGCACTCCCGGCAGCCGAATTACAAGGCCTGTGCGGTGGCGCTCAAGAAAGCCGGGCTCCCCGGTTGAACTCCCGCCCGCGCGGCCCGATACTTTCCGCATGTCCCGCGTCGTCATCCACGGCATTTACACCTCCCCGGGCCACAATTACTTCGGCCACCACGGGCAGGAGCCGGGGATTTACGGCCATGCGGAGCACGAGGCCGCGGAACTGGTGGCGGGAAAGGACATTCCCGGAGACCGCTTCTACGGCTGGAAGGAGGATTACAAGGGCCAGGTGACTTTCATCGACCGCGCCACGATCGACATCGTCCGGGAGCATGCGGGAAACCCCGGCCTGGAGTCCTCCGCCTTCCGCCGGAACGTGGTAATCTCCGGCGCGGATCTGAACGCGCTGGTGGGAAAGGTCTTCCGGCTGGGGGACGCGGTGCTGGAAGGCACGCAGAAGTGCGCTCCCTGCTACTGGATGGACGAGGCCTGCGGGAAAAAGGGCACGGAGAAGATCATGTTCAACCGCGGGGGCCTGCGCTGCCGGATTCTGGAAAGCGGCACGATCCGGAGGGGCGCGATGGAGCTGGAGGAACTGCATGCCACGGGCGTGTAGGGTGCCCCGCCGCGAGCTCTCTGCGGCAGGGACTGCCGGTCACCATTCGTCGCGCAGGTCCTGCCGGGTCCGGCGGCGTTCGGAGCGGTGCTGGATCTGGCGCTTTTGCTTGGGAGTGAGCTCTTCCTCCCGATCCCGCCAGGAGCGGCCCGAGTCCCCCGCCATGATGCAGCCGAGCGGGCGGATCTCCGCCACGATCTCCGCCAGCCCGAAGTCCCGGATCTGCTCCCGCACCTGTGCGGCATTCTTGTAGGCCACGGGGGTTTCGCTCAGATCCGGCTTGCCACAGTACCAGCGCACGTCGAGCCCCTCCGTGCCGCGTTCGATCGCCGCGCGGCGCGAGGCTTCGTCCGGGAATTTCCGCCGCAGGGCGGTGCGGGAGAGATTCCGCCCGGCACCGTGCGGGGCGAAGGAAAGGAACTCCTCGCGGTCCGCTCCCAGGACCAGCAATACCGGCTCCGCCATGTTCAGCGGGATCAAGCCGAGCTGCGGACGGCCCTGCTCATCTTTCCAGGCCGGGGTGGCGCCCTTTCCATGGAAAAAGGTATCCCCGCGCTGCCAGACGAAGTTGTGCTCGTTCCCCACTTCCGCGACGGCGCGGCCGCCGATGCGCTCCAGGAAGCGCCGGTGGATCGCGCGGTGGTTCGCCTTGGTCCAGCGGGCGACGTATTGCAGCGCGTGCCAGTAATCGCGCCCGGTGTCCGAAGCGGCATCCAGCCAGGCGGCTGCCGGGGGCACCTGGCGGGCGATGCGGGTGACATGCTTCACCGCCGCGATCTGGCCGCGCTTGTAAACATGCGCGCCGAGACTCCGGGAACCGTGGTGGGTGACCAGGACCCGGTAGCGCTTCGACCCGCCTTCCCCCGGAAGGGAAAAGCGCCCGGCGAGATCTCCATGGCCGGTGAGGCGCAGCAGGGCGAGCATCGTCTCGTCCACATCCACCTCCCCGACGAAGGCAAAGTGATTGCCATCCCCCTGGTCCGCAAGCTGCAGGCCGGCACGCTCCCGCAGGCCGGTGAGAAAGCGGTTCTCCCACACCTCCTCGTCCAGCACCGGGTCGTGCACGCGCTCCGCGGGATCCCGGAAGCCGGGGCCGAAACGGGTGGCGAGCGCGAGCGCATCCAGATCCTTCGCCACGCCGCCGCCTTCTTCATAGAAGGTGGCGAACATGGAGCAGCAGACATCCGCCGAGTGGGCGGAGGGGATGATCGCATTCTCCACCGCAATGGCCCCGCCCACCGGGATCACGGCGGTACCGGCGCCCGCAGGGCAGGCATCCGGCATGATGGCCCCGCGGGCGATGACCGGGGTCCTCAGGAGCTGGCCCATCTGCTTCCGCACGGCCTCGACGTTCTCCCGCTCCTCCTGCGTCACGGGTAGGATCGCTTCGGCGAACGGTGCGGCCAGCGCGCGCATGGAGACTTTCACCGGGGGCGGGGCCACGTCGCGCTTGAGGAGCTTGAGGGCATATTTCGGATCGGAGATGCCGCGGGCTTCATATTCCGCCAGCTTTGCGAAAAGCTCTTGGAACACGGGGCCCGGTTCGTAGCCGGCGTCGATCAATTCTCGGGAGGTCAGGAGTTTCATGCGGTGGCACGGTTGGCCCGCCATTGTACGGCGGTGATGCCGTAGCGGACTTCGTCGAAGCGTTCCTCGCCCCGGCACGCGCCGAGAGGCACGATGCCAAGGCGGAGCAGGCCGGCCTTTTCCATGACACGGCCGGAAGCGGGGTTGTGAATGAAGTGGTAAGTGTTGATGCTCTGGAAGTCGAGGTCCTCGAAGGCGTGGCGGATCACGCGGCGGAGGGCTTCCGTGGCGTAGCCGCGGCCCCAGTGCGGGACGCCGATCCAGTAGCCGATCTCGTTGCTGCGGTCGTCGTCGTTGAAGAGGGAGATCGCGCCCACCAGTTCGCCGGTCTCGCGCAGGCAGATGACGAAGGAGGCCTTCTTCCCCTCAAGCCACTGTTGTTCGCAGAGCCGGACCCAATGGATGCAGCTCCCCGGCGGATAGGGATGCGGGATGAGGGCGGTCATTTCCGCGACGCGGCGGTCGCTGATGAAATGCTCGATCGCATCCGCATCCTCCGGCACGGGCGGACGGAGGATCAGGCGCGCGGTGTATAGGACGACGGGATTCATGGGAAGGATGCCCGAGATTCAGAGGGCGATGCACAGGCGCCAGTCTTCGGCGGTGATGCCGTACTGGATGCTGTCGTGGACAATGCCATCCCTGCTGCCGCCGCCGGGGATCACGGTATTAAAATGAAGCCCCGCTTTCAGCATCACGCGCCCGGAGGCTGGATTGTGCGGGAAATGGCGTGCACCGATGCGCGGCAGTCCGAGGTGGTTGAAGGCATAGCGGATCACGCGGTGGAGGGCTTCCGTGGCATAGCCATTCCCCCAATGGGGAACGCCGATCCAGTAGCCGGCATTCATCCCGTCACGGCTTTCGCCGCAGAGGCCGATCGAGCCGATGGGCCGCCCGTCCCGCCTCAGGCAAATGACGAAATTCGCCGCGGAACCGTCGGTCCATTTCGCCTCCGCACGCTGGATCCAATCCAGCGCGCCGCCGCGCGGATAGGGATGCGGGATGGCGGCGGTGGTTTCCGCGACGCGGCGGTCGCTGAGAAAGCATTCCAACGGTCCCGCATCCTCCCCGGCCGGAGGCCGCAGGATGAGGCGGGGGGTTTTCAGGACAATGGGCGAGATGGGATTCATGGTGAAAGGGAGCGGGATTTTTTCGCGGATGCCATCCACTCCTCCGCGTGGATGTAGCGGATGATGCCGGGGACGAATCCCCCGCCCCCGCGTGCAGGCAGATCGGCCTTCGTGGCGTGGCCCATGCCGGCCTTTTCCATCACGCGGCCGGAGGCGGGATTGACGAGGAGGTGGTTCGCCTCGATGCGCGCCAAATCCTTCACCTCGAAACCGAAGCGGATCAGCTCCCGCAGGGCCTCCGTGGCGAAGCCCCGGCCCCAGATGGACGGACAGAACCAGAAACCCGTGCTGGCGTGACCGGGGACGGACCCGGGCCGGATGCCGATGCTGCCGATGAAGGCCCCGCCATGGCGGGTGAAGACGGCGAACTTGCCCATGCCATGCTCCGCCCAGTCCAGCCGCGCGCGCTCGAGCCAGGCCAGGGCATCGCTCCTCCGGTAAGGATGCGGGATAAAGGTCATCTCCGCCACGCGCCAATCCGAGGCGACGGCGGCGATGGAATCGACATCCTCCGCGCAGGGAGGCTTCAGGAGCAGGCGGGCGGTTTCCAGTTTCATCGGGAGGGTTTTTGCAAGGCAAGCACCGCGGCGTGCCGACAAGATGAGAGGCCGAGCAGCCGCGAGGTGATGGTCATGAGCGGATGAGGAATGCGCGGCCGGGCCGGCACGCGGAGGAAGGGAATGCGAAGCGGAAGAGTCATGGTGGATGGAAGGATCGGAAACAGGAAGGGGCGAAGGACCGCGGAGCGCCGCAGCGGGCCGTGGCGCTCCGCGACCCCGGGGCTCATCCGAGGGCGAACCGCCATTCGTCCGCGAAGAGGCCGTAATTCACGCGATCGTAGGAAGCCGTGCCGCGCTTCAGCCCCCCGGCCACGATGTTCTCGAAGACCATGCGGCTCTTCTGCATCACCTTGCCGGAAGCGGGGTTGCCCGTCATGTGACAGGCGGCGACGTAGAGGAGACGCCTGTCCTCGAAGGCGTGGCGGAGCACCTCGCGCAGGGCCTCCGTGGCGTAGCCGCAGCGCCAGAAGGGAACGCCGAGCCAGTAGCCGGCCTCCGCGCTGCAGCGGTCAGCGCGAAGGGTGAGACTGACGACCCCGATGAGGCCCGGAACGGTCTTCCGCTCGATGGCGAAGGTCTCCGCGGCTCCGGTGAGGGCATCGTTTTCCAGCGACTCCAGCCATTCCCGGGCGTGGGTCAGGCGGTAGGGATGCGGGATGGCGGTGGTCTTCAAGGCGACGCGGGGATCCCCGGCGTAGCGGACGATGGCCTCCAGGTCGCCTTGCTCCGGCGGGCGGAGCAGGAGACGTGCACTTTCGAGGGTTCCGGTATTTCCGGGTACTTCGATACAAATCTTTTCTGCAATCATGACGGGATGGATGAAAATGGATGAAACGTGAAATTCAGTGGCCGCGCAGTTCGAGCCAGACGAACCGGATCGCGAAGGCGAAGGCCAGCAGGCTGAGGATGAAGTGTGCTTCGTTCATGGCTTGGCAAATGGGGGGAGGGACGCGGTGCCCCTCCCCCCGGGCTTATCTCTTCAGGAAATCCAGCCACTGCCCGGCGGCACCGAGCGCGAGCGGCTGGGCGATTCCCCCGTCTGCCTTTTCAAGCGCCTGGAGGAACTTCAGCTGTAGCAAGGCGGGATGCGTCTCGAAGACGCGCGCCGCGTTTGCCAGGGTGCGGATGGCGGCGGCTTCCGCGCGGGCCTTTTCCAGCGTGACCAGCGACTGCTGCCGCGCGGCGAGGGCTTCGGTGAAGACCTTCCGCAGGTCCCCGCCGATCATGAGGTCCTTCACCGCGACGCGATCCAGGGCCAGGCCGAGACGCGCGGCGTGGGGCCGGACATCCTCCAGCAGGGCGGCGGAGAGATCCGCCTTCTTCTCCACCAGGGCTTCCAGGGTCTGCCCGCCGACCTGCTGCCGGAGGGCGATCTGGACCGCATGGTAGAGCGATCCCTCAGGATTTGCGGCCGCGCTGTGGAAAAGCAGCGGATCGTCGATGTGGTACTCGACGACGGCGCTCACTTTCAGCCCGGCCTTGTCCGCGGTGAGGAATTCCTGGCCGCAAATCGCCAGATCCGAACTCCGGGTATCGAAGCTCTTCACTTCATGCCCGCTTCCGATGAAGCGGTGGCGGCCCGGCTCCAGCAACCGGAGGAACTTCCCGTGGCGGAAGAGCAATGCCGCATGGCATTCCCGGACGGTGACGGTCTTGACCCAGGCTTGCCAGGCGATGGCACCCGCCATGAGCAGGAGAAGGATGATGAAAATAGCGATCATTCAAAAATACGGTTTCGGATTGCGAAAGGGATGGGACAACCCCCGCTCCACCGGGGATCGGGCGGGAGGATCCGCATCCACCCGCCGCCGTGGCGGCGGATGCAGGGGCGGTCCTCGCAGGGCCCCTCCCCGGCTGCCTCCGCGGAGGAGGCCGGAGCGGGAGTTGTCCTTTGTGTCAGGCGGGATTCGAACCCGCTACCAATCGGCATAATCGACTGCTCTACCAATGAGCTACTGGGGTGGCCGGCATGCCGGGGCCGATGCGGGGAACCTCTCCGGGAAAACCCTTCGAAGCCCCTTGGCTGTCATGCCGGAAATCTGAGGAAACGGTTCCAATCCGCGATGTTCCAGAGGTTCCGGATCCGCAGGGTGGCGGGTACCGGGCGGGGCTGCCGCGGCCGGGCGAGCAGGCTCAGGCCGGCTTCGGCGGGGGTCCGCGCGCCCTTGCGGGCATTGATCGCCCGGTCGGCGAGCACGCAGTTTTCCCATTCGTCCCGCCCGCCCCGCGAACGGGGCAGGATGTGGTCGATATTCGCCTCCGCCGGAGTGAGCTTCCTGCCGCTGTACTGGCAGCACCCGCCATCCCGCTCCCAGAGCCCGCGGAAACCGAGCCTCGGGACGTGAAGGGGCACCCGCCCGTAGCGGGAGAGCACGATGACGGTGGGGATCCGGACCGGCCCGCGGGGGGTGCCGATGCTGGCCGCGCCGTCTTCCGCCGGCAGTTCCCGCCAATCCTCCCACCCGAAGGCTTGCATCGCTTCGCCCTCGATCTTCAAGGCGCGGGCGCTGCCCGTGGCCAGGTGGCAGAAGGCCTCGGCGGGCGTGATGGCATCGATGGAGAGCCAGTGCCGGTTCAGCACCAGGACGGTCGTTCGATGGAGGAAGTGCGTGGTCATCGTCGTATCGGGAAAGGAGCTTGGGGTGACCTACGGGATTCGAACCCGTGCTGCCGCGATCACAACGCGGGGTGCTGCCTCTACACCAAGGTCACCATCTCAAGTGCCGCCACATGACAACAGTTCCCCCGCGATCCGAGATATACCTTTTCGATCCACCGCTATCTGTGCGGGGTCGGGCCGGACTTCCGGATCGGAAATGGGATGTCGTCCGCGAGGCGGGACGGAAGGGTCGGGATATCGCTAGAAGGGACGCGGGGTCACGGTCTGGAAAAAATAGGGAAAGGGGTTCGGGATTCGAGTGTGCGGGAAAACAAAAAGCCCCGCTTCCGGTGGGAAGCAGGGCTGCGGGAAATCCTTGGATCTACGCGGCTTCTCAGGCCATACCGGGCCTGAATCTGCTTCCTTTCGGCGCCGGATCACCGGCAAAGGTCATTTCTTTATACGATGGCGGGCAAATGCCCCCGACCACGGTACCGATGACCCGGCGCCAAGCCCATGCGGCCTCGCGGACGAGGACGTCGGAGCTTTGCAGTTGGGATCGGTGTAGGCGCATCGTTCGGAATGAAGTTGGGCGTAGATATGCGTAGCAGTAGCGAGCGTCAACGGTAAAATTCGAATTTTCTTATATGATTGAACCCGCCGGTGTCGCCTGACCCATGGCGAAGTTCCTTTCGTCGGATTCATTTATCCGGGTCCTTTTGGAGCAAGGCTTCCGTTTCGTGATCCAACGCGGATGCCACGCGAAATACGGCGACGAGCATGGGCACACGTTCATCGCCCTCCATCCCCGGAAGAATATCCCTATCGGCACCCTGCGCTCGATGATGCGGCCACGCGGCTCCCCGCCTCCTTGTTCGATTGACCCGCGCTCAGCGCGCCGCCACCAGATCGTAGCCGCGCCAGTCGGAGATGGTCACCTCGGCGAATTCGCCCACGGGGATGCTCTTGTCCACGTGCACGGAGCCGTCGATTTCCGGCGCGTCCCACTCGGTGCGGCCGACGCCGGGCTCCTCCACCAGCACGCGGACCTTCTTGCCCACCTGAGCCTGGTTCACTTCCGCGGCCACCTTCTGGAGCTCCGCCATGGCGCGGCTCCAGCGGCTCTTCCGGGTCATGTGGTGGAGCTGGCCGTCCATCTTGTAGGCGCGGGTTCCCTCCTCCTTCGAGTATTGGAACACGCCCGCGCGCTCGAAACGGAACTCGCGGATGAACTCCAGCAGTTCCTCAAAATCCTCCTCCGTCTCGCCCGGAAAGCCCACGATGAAGGTCGTGCGGATGCCCAGGCCGGGAATCCCGGCGCGCATGCGGCGCAGCAGGTCGCGGATGTAGTCGCCGCTCGTCACCCGTTTCATCGCGGTGAGCATGCGGTCGGAAATGTGCTGGAGCGGGATATCGACGTACTTCGCCACCTTGTCGCACTCGGCGATGG
>CBFGVD010000041.1:0-12217 GCA_965651965.1 uncultured Verrucomicrobiaceae bacterium
ATAGCCCCTCCTCCCCGCCGAGGTCGAACTGGAGATAGGCCACGCGGGTGCGGGTGGAGGAATTCTCCACCCGGAGCTGGGTGTTGTTGTTGTTGCCGCCGTTCTCCGTATAGGCGTCGTGCAGGGTCCCGTGGAGGGTTTCCTCCGTGCCGCCGGAGGCCTGGACGAGCACGGCGACCTCATCCGACGAAGAGAGCTCGCCATCGGAGGCGGTGAAACGCAGCACGTAGGTCCCCGTGGCCGTGAAAGTGGCCGTCACGGTGGCGGTATTCGCATTGGCCAGGGAAACGGCGGCAGGACCGGAAACCACGGACCACTCCCGCGCGAGGGAGAATTCCGCGGGCAGGCCGTCGTCGCTGGCGGTACCCGTCAGGCTCACTTGGACGGAGCTTCCGGAAAGAAAGGCCGTTTTGTCCGCGCCGGCGCTGGCGATCGGCGCGCTATTCGTGCCGCCGCCCCCGCCGGTGGAGCGCACCAGGGCGATCCAATCCTGCGTGGCGGTATCGGGCGGGCTGCCCAGGCTCACCGTGCCGCCGCCGTTCAAAGCCGGGCCGTTCGAGACGGCACCCGTGCGGGGATTGAACCAGCGCATGGAGAACTCCCCCGTGGCGGCGGAGAGATCCAGCGTGGCGGAGCCCCCGCCATGAAGCTGCACCAGATAGACGCTGCCGGTCTTCGCCAGGCAGCGGTTGGCGTTGTTCCCGTAGCCGCTCACCAGCGGGTTGTGGTTTCTCATCTCCTGGAAGGGGACGCCTTCCGCGGCCAGGAATTGCAGGGTGTAGCGGCAGTAGTCCCAGAAAGAATCCCGGCTGCGGAAATCGTTGCAGGTCAGGTCCGAGTGCGGCTTGTCGTAGCCGAAGTAGAACTCGCAGCCCGCGCCGCCGGCCATGATGTTCCCCCAGAGCGCGTTCTTGCGCGCATCGGTATGGCTGGTGCCGGCGTCGTTGTCCGGGCGGAGGGACAGGCGGGCATCCCCCGGTTCGTCGCAGGCCACCACCCAGGGCCGGTCCGCATCCTCCGAGCGGTCGATGTAGTCCTTCGTCATGGAGAACATGTCCGTGAAGTCGGACGCATTCAGCTGCAGCGAGAAGCCGGTGAGCTTCGAGGCGCTACCCATCATGTTGTAGTGATTGGACCCGTTGTGGATGACGATGGGGTGGCGGTAGGGATCGGTATCGTGGAAGTACTGCGCCCAGGCCTGCTTGTCCTCCAGCGCCGCGGTGCATTCCTCGCCGAGGTTCCAGTTCAAAGCGAGGTTGTGGCCGAAACGGGCGATCAGCTCGCGGTAGTAGAGCTTCCGCTGGGTGCCCAGGTTGCCGCCGTCGAGCAGGTTCTGGTTCTCCGTCTCCTGGGTCTTGAAGTGCAGGTACATCCCCTGCCGCGTGCCGTGATCGAAGACGATGCCCCATTGATCGAGCTTGGAGACATCCAGCCGCGTGCGCTCGGTATAGGTGGTGTAGGGGAAGACGTTCTTGTCGTCCCCGTTGATGTTCATGGTGAGGAAGGAGAAGGCATTCAGGCCCTCGGAGGCGAGGTAGTTGACCGCGCCGATCAGACCCTTGCCCTTGCCGTCGCCCCAGACGGGATCTCCCGTTCGCCAGTCCCCGGCGTGCGGGGCCCAGCTTTTGACCAGATTGTCGCTGCGGCCGTCGGTCTTGAAGTCCCCGTCGAAGTCCGCGTAGGCGAGCAGGTTCTCCGGCGCGTCCACGCCGGCCTTCATGAAATACTCGCCCGTTCCGGCGAAGCGCAGGTGGTGCTTGCCCACGTATTCGAGCCGACCCTTGCCGCGGAAGTCGATTCCCGTCTTGTCGCTGGGAGCGATGTTGAAATTGCCGGTATCGCCGTCGAAATGGCCTGCGGAGCTGCCGGCGGTGGGACTGGCGTTCACGGCCACGTTCGAGCCGGTGCGGAAGGAGGCCGAATAGCTCCACGCCCCGGTTTCATCCGGCGCGAAATGGACCCGCCAGACATTGCCTGAGCTGGCGGAAGTATTCGCCGCATCCCCGTCCGCGGCATAGTAGCCGGGAACCAGGTAGGTCTTCCCGCTGGCGAGGTGGGTGAAGGTGACGTTGAGCCGGTAGTCGGTGAAAGGGTTCGGGCTGGCGCTCTCCGTGCTGGCCGGACCGCTGAAGCTCAGCGTGACCTTGTGCCACTTCTTCAGCTCCCCGGAGATCAACGCGGAGCCGCCGCCGGAGGAGGGATTCACCGTCACGATCGCATCGTCGCTCGCCGTCAAGCCGCTGTTGTCGGTGACCGCGAGGCGGAAGACATAGCTCCCCTGCACCAGGCCGGAGGCGGTGAGATTCGCCGTGCTCGCCCCTGCCATGCCCGCCGCATTCGGCCCGGAGACCTGGCTCCACGCATAGGCGGAAATGGAGCCCCCGGCATCGCTGCCGGAACCGTTCAAGGTGACGGAGGAAGCCGGTTGCACGATCGCCTGGTCCGGCCCTGCATTCGCGACAGGTACTCCCGCCGCGGGAGATACGGTCACGGTCGCATCGTCCGCGCCGACCAGACCCGTCTCGCTATACACCCGGAGCCGGAAGACGTAGGTGCCCTCGATCAGATTCGAGGCGGTGAGGTTCAGGCTGCTCTCGCCCGAGCGGGTGGCATTGCTCGGCCCGGAGAGCTGGGTCCACAGGTAGGCGTAGATCCGGTTGCTCGGATCGCTGGCGGAACCGCTGAGGGTGGCGGAGGAGGAAGGCATCGTCACCGTCTTATTCACGCCCGCATTCACCACGGGGGCTCCGCTCGCCGCGGAAACATTCACCGAGACATCATCGAAGGCCGTCAGCCCGCTATTGTCCGTCACCGTCAGGCGGAACTTGTAGAGGCCGTGCGCGAGGTCGGAAACGGTGGCCGCGGCGCCGGTCCGCCCGCCGATCGTCGCGACCGCCGGTCCGGCGATCTGATCCCAGCGGTAGCCTGCAACGGTTCCGCCGGAATCGCTGCCCGCCCCCGAAAGGGATGCGGAGGAAGCCGGGAGCACGACGGCCTGGTCCGGCCCCGCATCGGCCAGCGGGGAACCCGCCGGAACCTGATCGGCCACCGTGAAATTCACCGTCACGGGCGTGCCCGCGCTACCGCCGCCCGCTGCGGCGGAATAAGGCGTGACCGTGAGGCTGTGGCTCCCCGCAGCCGGGGTCCAGGGCAGGTAATCGTCCCAGATATTGTCCCCGCCGATGGTGTAGGGAGCCCGGCTCTCCAGCTTGTAGGCGGCGTTCCCGTCGAAATCGAAACGCACCGAGCCGAGCACCGGCGGGGAAGTATCCACGCGCAGGTTCAGGTTCGGGCCGGTTTGGGCGAGATTGATCGTAGCCCCGTTCTGGAGCGGCCCGATGTCCTCGTCCGTATCCGCATTCACCAGCATGATGCGGGACACGGCGGGGGCCGTGCTGCCGGCATCGTTCACCGGGGACTCGGGGATCGAGGCGGACTTCGCGCTCGTGTCCGTGATCGTCGATTTCCGGAACAGGATGCGGTCGTAATTGAAATTGATCGAGCGGCCCGCGATGGTCAGCACGTAGGTGGAGCCGGCATTGAAGTGATACACCGGCCAGCGCTTGTTCGTGGAACCGCCTGCATCCAGGAGGTTCGCCCAGCCCCAGGTCACCGGGGAGCTGACATACATCTTGGTGTAGGAGGTGAGCAGGTTGAGCGGGGCATCGTCCATGTGGCCCCCGCCCGCGTCCGGTCCCGCGCCGAAGGTTGCGCCGTTCACCCCCGCGACCTTGACCCAGCAGTCGTTGTTCTTGTCCGCCGCGGCCCCGGCCAGGCGCTGGCGCGCGCGCAGGTGCAAATGGTAGTAGCCGCCTTCGTTGATCTTGAAGCGATAGGTCAGCGGGGTTTTCGGGTCGTCCCCGTTCGAGGAATTCCCCTGGAATTCCAGGTGAGCTTCCTGCACGGCCCCGTGCACGTAGTTCGCTTCGCCGGGAGTGTACATTTCCCAGCGGTCCGTCCCGGTCCCGAGGGAAGAGGGCGTGCGCTCGGCTTCCATGACGAGTATCCCCCCCTGCTCCTGGTACACATCATTGGTCCCCACGGGCGCGGCCGAAGCAATGGCGACAAGGGCGGCCTGGGTAAAAAAAGCTCTGATTGGCGACATGAGCTCGAAATCTATTTAAGATGAATATATGGATTTTTAAAATATATGGGCACTATTGTGCCCCGGGTGGCCGGGGAGGGGGCGGATCACTTCGACACGCCTGCGAACGGGGGAAGCCGGAGGCGGAGAATGTGCAAAGTAAAGACGACTATGTAAAACCGCTCCCGACGATCCGCGAGTAAAAAAGACTAACAAGGCAGCCACATGGAGCGGGTGAATCCCCGTATCAATCCTTCCTGCCCGCTCACGGGCCGTTCACGCGGTAAAAGGCACGGTCCTCCTTATTTTCCGCGTCGAGATATTCGATGAAACCTCCGGCATCCCGCAGGAACGGCTCCAGCGTGAACCATTCCACCAGATCGAAGGACCGCTGGAGCCCGTAGCCGAGCCCGGGCACCCCGGTAAAGCGGATGAGCGGGCCGGAGGGGGTTCTCTCCACCATGGGGGAGACCCCCTCGATCCCGCTCCCTGCGATGACGGTGATATCCAGGATCGCGGATACGCTGCCGCCCTTGCTATCCTGCACCGTCAGCAGAAAGGAATCCGCCCCCAGATAATCGATGGACGGCGTGTAGGTGAAATATCCTTCACCCGATGTAATATCTCCGCCCGCGCTTGTCCCCCCGTCTTCCACCAGCAGGGAGAGGGCGTCCCCCTCCGCATCCGTGGCGGTCGCCAGAACCTCGGCATGGGACAGTGTGACGGGAATATCCTCCAGGGTGGCGACCAGGAAGCCGGAGAACTCCGGGGCGCTATTCGCGGGAACGGTGACCACCAGGGCCGGCCGTATCCCGGCGTCGGGATTTTCCTTCGACGCGAAGGAGACATCCCTGTCCGGCGAATCCGTCTCCAGGATGAAAGTATGAAGACCGTTTTCCGTGAAATGGGACCCGAGGTCGAATTCCACCGTCCCGCCATCCGGGATATCCCCGGTGAAGACGGCGAGTTCCGCGCCTTTCGCCGGAGCATTTTCCCCGTCGAGCGAGGTCTCGGTCCAGTCGTTGGAACTCCCGGCGTAAAGGCGGATCGTCATCTCCCCTTCGGAGGGGTTATCGTCTTCCGCAAGGCGCAGCAGGGCATGCTCCGGTACTGCGGCCAAGCCGGAGAGATCGAATTTCAAATACGCCACGCGCAAGCGGTCGATGGCTTCCACCCGCAGGTGTCCGCTGTTCTCGTTCGCCCCGTCCTCCAGGAAGCAGTCATCGACGGGTAGCAGGGTCTGAACTCCCCCGCTCTGGGGCAGGGTGATGGCGACCTCGACCTCATCGTAGGCCGTGAACTCCGTATCGGAGGCGGTGAAACCCAGAGTATAAATGCCGGGCTCCGTGAACGTGGCGATGGTGGTGGAGGTAATCGTGCTGGAAAAGGAAACGGGAGCCGGGCCGGAAACCTGCGCCCACATGCGGGACAGGGAAAAGGCATCCGGCAGGCCGTCGTCCGTCGCGCTGCCGTTCAAGGTCACGGACACGGTTTCACCGCCGAGGAAGGCCGCCTTGTCCGGCCCCGCGCTCACGACCGGCGCCCGATTGGTCCCGCCGCTGTCGGATAGGTTCTTCACCAGCACGATCCAATCTTCGTCCGGGGTGTCCGGCGGGGCTCCCAGCTCCGCGGATCCCCCGCCCTCCAGGGTGCCTCCGCCCGCGACCGGTCCCCCGGTCCGGGGATTGAACCACTGCACGGAGTAGGTGCCCGCCGCGCCGCTCAGGTCGAGCGTGTGGCTACCCCCGTCCCGCAGCTGCACCAGAGAGGTATCCCCGATCCGGGCGAGGCAGCGGTTGGCATTGTCGCCGCTGCCGCTCACCAGCTCGTTGTGGTTGCCCATCAGCTCGAAGTGGAAGGGGTTCTCCTCGAAGAAACGGATCGCGTGGCGGCAGTAATCCCAAAAGGCGTCCCGGCTGCGGAAATCCTGGAGCGTGAGGTCCCCGTTCGGCCAATCGTAGCCGAAGTAGAATTCGCAGCCCGCGCCGCCCGCCATGATGTTCGCCCAGAGAGCGTCCCGGCGCGCATCCCGATGGCTCTCGCCCAGATCGTCGTCCGGCCGCACCCCGTTGCGGGAATCCCCCGGTTCATCGGTCGCCACCACCCAGGGCCGGCCGAAATCCGCCGAGCGCCACACATAACGCCGCGTCTGGAAAAAGGTGTCGCTGAAATCCTCCTCGTTCATCTGGAGCGAGAAACCGGTCAGTTTGGAGGCGTCCCCCATCATCTCGAAATGGCTCGCCCCGTTGTGGATCACGATCGGGTGATGGTAGGGGTCGTTGTCGTGAAAGAACTGCGCCCAGGAAGCTTTCTGCGCGAGCGAGGAATCGTTGATCTCCTCGCCCAAATTCCAATTCAGCGCGAGATGATGGCTGAAACGCGCGATCAGCTCCCGGTAGTACAGCCGCCGTTGTTTGCCAGTATTCCCGCTGTCCAGCAGCTTCTCGTTCTCCGTCTCCTGGGTCTTGAAGTGGAGATGCATCCCCATCCGCGTGCCGTGCCCGAAGACGATCTCCCACTGGTCCAGGCGGGACACGTCCATGCGCAAGCGCTCGTCGTAATCGAGGTAGGGGAAGACGTTCTTGTCGTCCCCGTTGATATTCATGGTAAGGAAGGATAAGGCGTTGACGCCTTCCGATGCGAGATAGTTGATCGCGCCGATCAAGCCCTTGCCTTTCCCGTCCTGCCAGTAGGGGTCGCCTTCCTGCCAGTCCGCGATGTGGGGCTCCCAGGTTTTGACGAGGTCGTCTTCCTCCCCGTCCGTTTTGAAATCGCCGTCGAAGTCCGCGTAGGAGAGCAGGTTCTCCGGCGAATCCGTGCCCGCCTTCATGAAGAACTCCCCGGTGCCCGCGAAGCGGAGGTGGTGCATGCCCGCGTATTCCAGGCGGCCCTTCGCACGCATGTCCCGCCCGGTCTTGTTCGTGGGCTGGATCGTGAAGCTCCCCGATTCCCCGTCGAAAAATCCCGCGCTCTGCCCAGCCTGTGGGTCCTCGTCCACCGCGACATCGTCCCCGCTGCGGAAAGAGGCCGAGTAGGTCCACTCCCCGGCGGCATCCGGCGCGAAATGGACGCGCCAGACATTCCCCGAATCCGCGGAGCTGTTTGCGGCATCCCCGTCCGCGGCATAATATCCGGGAACGAAATAAGTCTTCCCGCTCGGTACATGCGTGAAGGTCACGTCCAGCCGGTAGTCGGTGAAGGGATTCGGCTCCGCCGTCTCGCCGCTCGGCGGCCCGGCGAAATCCCACGTGAGCTTGTGCCACGTCCGCAACTCCCCGGAGACGGGTGCCGCGGAACCTTGCTGGGAAAAAGCCGGTACCTGAAGGAGGGCCGATACCGCCAGGATGCACACCCGCGGGAAAACCCTGCGGCCCGTGCTTCGAACATGGATGGAGGGAGAACTCATGCGCCGGGGGGGAGATGAGACGCTGCGGGAAGCGTGCCGGATTCCGGACTCTTTCGTGGAAAATTCCTTCCTCGCCCGAGCGGAGCCAATGGGCGCGCTCTTGCCGGGGCTTTCAAGGGAATACCGACAGTTTGCATCTTGCATGACGCGGCGGCCTCGCCCCGCGGCGGGTCCCCGGCGGGATTTGAGGCTTGCAGGATGAGGCCCGGATCCCGAGTTTCCCGCCGTCTTGACCGCCTTCTTCATGCCGCACCCCTGCGCCGACCGGCCCACTCCGCCGTAACGCGCGGCTTTCCCGCGCCTTCTTGGTCTTTCCTTCCGGACTATCCGGACGGACGAAGTTAATTTCGTGCCTGCTTCTTTCTTCCGCCTGCCGGGCGGAGCCATGGCCTTCACCCGGCGGCTTTTCCTTTCCCATCTTCCATGCCAATTCCTTCTCTCACCCGTTCCTGGTTTTGGAATACCCGTGCCGACCTTCTTTCCGGCATCGTCGTCGCCCTCGCCCTGATCCCGGAGGCCATCGCCTTCTCCATTATCGCCGGCGTGGACCCGAAAGTGGGCCTCTACGCATCCTTCTGCATCGCCGTGGTCATCTCCTTCTTCGGCGGCCGGCCCGGCATGATCTCCGCCGCCACGGGAGCCATGGCCCTCCTCATGGTCACCCTGGTGAAGGAGCACGGCCTCCAGTACCTGCTGGCCGCCACCCTGCTCACCGGGGTCATCCAGTTCGCCTTCGGCATCCTGAAGGTGGGGAGCCTGATGCGTTTCGTCTCGAAATCGGTGATGACCGGTTTCGTCAACGCCCTGGCGATCCTCATCTTCATGGCCCAGCTCCCGGAGCTGGATCCCGGCCGTGAGAACGTGGGCTGGATCACCTACGCCATGGTCGCCGCCGGACTCGCCATCATTTACCTGCTGCCGCGGCTCACGAAAGCCGTCCCTTCGCCGCTGGTGTGCATCGTCGTTTTGTCCGTGATCGCTTACTTCATGAAGCTCGATGTCCGCCGCGTCGGCGATCTCGGCCAGTTGCCCGATAGCCTGCCGGTTTTCCTGTGGCCGCAGGTGCCGCTGAATTTCGGGACCCTGGCGATCATCTTCCCCACTTCCATGGCCCTCGCGGTGGTAGGCCTGCTCGAGTCCCTGATGACCGCGCAGATCGTCGACGAACTGACCGATACTCCCAGCGACAAGGACCGCGAGTGCCGCGGCCAGGGCATCGCGAATGTGGTCGCCGGTCTCTTCGGCGGCATGGCCGGCTGCGCGATGATCGGACAATCCGTGATCAACGTGAAATCCGGCGGCCGCACCCGGCTCTCCACGCTGACGGCGGGAGTGGTCCTGCTCATCCTGCTGCTCCTGCTGAACCGGTGGGTGAAGGAGATTCCCATGCCGGCCCTGGTGGCGGTCATGATCATGGTTTCCATCGGCACTTTCAACTGGGCCTCATTCAAAAACTTCACCGTGCACCCGAAGACGACCAGCCTGGTAATGATCTCCACCGTGGTGACCGTGGTGTGGACCCACAATCTCGCGCTCGGCGTGGGCGTGGGCGTGCTTCTCAGCGCCCTCTTCTTCGCGCGGAAGGTCGCTCAGGTCATTCGCGTGACCAGCGTGCTGGAGGGCGGCATCCGCACCTACACCGTGCGCGGGCAGGTCTTCTTCGCCTCCGCGGAGAGCTTCGCCGCGGCCTTCGATTTCAAGGAGGCTCCGGCCAAGGTGGTCATCGATGTTTCGCACGCCCATTTCTGGGATCTCACCTCCGTCGGCGCGCTGGACAAGGTGGTCCTCAAATTCCGCCGCGAAGGCGCGGAGGTCGAAATCCTCGGCATGAACGAAGCCAGCGCCACGATCGTGGACAAGCTGGCGACCCACGACAAACCCGGCGCCCTGGAGCGCATGTTGGAACACTGAACCCCGGACCCACCCATTCCCATGAGCAGCACCATCCTCGCCTGCACGGACGGCTCCCTCTACGCCCCCAGCGTCTATCGCCACGCCGTCTGGGCCGCCTCCCTCCACGAGGCGGACCTCCATGTCCTGCACGTCATCGAGCGCCACGAGCACCACGCCCCGGCCGACCTCAGCGGCAGCATCGGCTTCGACGCCAATGCGGAGTTGCTCGCCGAACTCTCCAAGCTCGACGAAGCCCGGGCCCGCGTCGCCCGCCTGCGCGGCCAGGCGATCCTGGACGACGCGGTGAAGCAACTCGGCCGCTCCGGCACCGCCGGGACCCGGCACGTGAAGGCCACGCAGCGCCATGGCTCGCTGGTCGAGACGCTCGATGAATTCGAGAAAGACGCCGCCCTCGTCGTCATCGGCAAGCCCGGCGAACACGCCGATTTCGCGAAAGGGCATCTCGGCAGCAACCTCGAACGCGTCGTCCGCAGCGCCCGGATCCCGGTGCTCGTCGCCGCCCGCGAGCTCAAGCAGCCGGAACGCTTCCTCATCGCCTTGGACGGCGGCCCCAGCGCGCTCAAGGCAGTCCTTCACGCCGTCGCCTCCCCGCTTTTGCGCGGCATGGCTTGCCACCTCCTCTCCGTCGGCCAGCCGGGCGGGGATCTGGCGCGCGCCCTGGAGGAAGCGGCCGCCTCGTTGCAGGGCGCGGGCTTCGCCGTCACCGCGGATTTGCTGCCCGGCGATCCCGAGGAGGTCATCGCCGCGGAAGTGAAGCGGCGGGATATCGGCTTGCTGATGATGGGTGCTTACGGTCACTCGCGCATCCGCCAGCTCATCCTGGGAAGCACCACCACCTCCCTGATCCGCACCTGCCAGATCCCGGTGCTGCTCTTCCGCTGAACTACTGCTCCGGGGAGCGGTTCACATCCGTGGCGCGCCAGAAATACCACGCCGCGACGGAGCGGTGCGGCCGGAAGCGCTCGCCGAGGGACAGCAGTTCCTTCGGCGAGGGCATTTCCGGCAGGCCGTAGGTGAGCTTCCAGCCGGTGCGCACGCCGAAATCATCCACCGGCCAGACATCCGGGCGGCCGAGCGTGAAGATCAGCAGCATTTCCACCGTCCACCTGCCCACGCCGCGGACCTGGGTCAGCCGCGCGATGATCTCCTCGTCGGGCATCGCCGAAATCGCCTTCGATCCGGGAACGACTCCGGAAAGGGTCTTCTCCGCCAGATCGCGCAGGGCGGCGGTTTTTGCTCGGGAGAAGCCGGCGGCCCGGAGCTGCTCGTCGGTCACTCCGGCCAGCGCCTTCGGCCCCGGGAAGCGGCCGCCCGGAAAGAGCTGGCGGAAGCGCCCCAGGATCGTGGCCGCCGCCTTGCCATGGAGCTGCTGGTGCGCCACCGCGCTCACCAGGGATTGGAAAGGCGAGCGCGTGGCGTGAATCTCCATCGTGCATGGCCCCACCCGCGCGATGAGCGCTTTCATGGAAGGGCATGACTTCCGAAGGTGGGAAAGCGCCTTGGAGTGAACGGCGGACATCATGCAGATGACTTCGGACAGTCCCCGTAGGATCGGGAGCCGGAATGTCTAGCGACCCTCCCGCCGGCGGTTCTTGCGGGCCAAGGCTTTTTTCTCCAGCACCTTCGGACGCGGCTGGTCGGCTTTCAGCAGCGAGGATGCCGCCGCCCGTTTCACCCGCAGCTTCTCCCCGCCGAGCTGGTAGCCATCCAGGGCCGCGATCAGCTTCGCCGCCTGGTCGAGGTCCGCCATGTCGGCGAATCCGAAGCCCTTGGACTTCCCCGTTGCCTTGTCCATCACCAGGTCGAAGGTCCGGATCTTGCCATGGGCATCCAAGAGCTTGCGAACTTCCTGTTCGGTGATGGAGCGGTCGATATTGCGGATCAGGATGATCATGAGGTGCCTTTCGCGGAGGGAATCCTAACCTTGAAGCCGGGCAAAACGAGCACCGATTTCGCGGGCGGGAAGCAGGATTCTCCTTTTCTCTCCCCCACCTTCGCCGCAAGCACAAGCCATGTCCCCAGCGTCCGAAAGCCCCGCACGGTTGATCCGTATTCCCGAGATCTTTGCGGACCGCGCGGCGGAAATCCTGGAAGGCCTGGCCGCAACCGGCCTGAAGAAACTCGGGGCGGACTATCGCCTCGTGCGCTTGGCGGATCCCGCGCTCTTGCACGGCTCCGGCTGGGCTTCCTTCGTCCCTTGGAACCTGCCGGTCCACCATGCCTGGCCCTGCAATCCGCAGAAGATGGAGGGCTTCGTGGAAAAGGCGGCACAAGGCATTTTCAAGCGTTTCGCCGCTTCCGCCCCCCAGGCGCTGCTCACCGGCCCGCTGCAAACGGGAGCGGTGCACCCCTACTACAAGCACCTGGCGGTGAACCTGCGCGGGCGGGCCCTCCAGCTTTTCCCGCCGCTGCCGGTGCGGGAGCCGGAGGCGCAGGACCCGGAGGCCACCACCCTTTTCTGCCTGGTGGGCAAGGAAGGCCTGTACTGCGGGCTCCACACGCCGCGGGCGGCCAACGGTTTCTACCCCGGCGGCACGAAATTCATCAGCCGGGAGCAAGGGATCAGCCGCGCCGGCGCGAAGGTGGCGGAAGCCCTGCACTACCTGCGGCTCTACCGGCCGGTGCCGCCGGAGGGCACCCGCTGGCTGGAGCTGGGGGCCAGCCCCGGCGGGATGACCGCCGAACTCCTGGCCCGCGGCTATCGCGTGACCGCCGTGGACCGGGCCGCCATGGACGACCGCTTGCAGGGCCGGGAGGGTCTGGAAATCGTCCGCGCGGATGTGGATTCCTTCCGCCCCGCGGAAAACGAGCGT
>CBFGVD010000042.1:0-12203 GCA_965651965.1 uncultured Verrucomicrobiaceae bacterium
CTCAGGAAGTAGTATTCCCGCCCGTGTTCCTCGCCCGGCCTGGGCTTGCGGGTCGTGCAGGAGATGGAGAATTGCGCCTCGCCTTCTTCCGTCAGGCGGCGGCAGAGGGTGGATTTCCCGGAGCCGGAAGGGCCGGAGACGAGGAAGAGGATGCCGCTGCGGGACATGATCGCGGGGAGGCGTGGAGGTGAGCGCCGGGGGCTTCAGGCCATCGCGGTTTCCTTCTTCCCGGCCGCGAGCAGGATTTCCTGCCCGGCCAGGCCGGAGCGGATCAGCAGCGGCTCCAGCGCGGCGTCCCGGCCCATGAAGCGGCGGTAGAGTTCGTCCACCGGCTGGGAGTTCCCCTTGGACAGGATATGCTCGCGGAAGGCCGCGCCGGTCGCGGGATCGATCACCCCGTTCTCCTGGAAGCGGGTGAAGGCGTCCGCATCCAGCACCTCCGCCCATTTGTAGGAGTAGTAGCCCGCCGCGTAGCCGGTGGGGGCGCTGAAAAGGTGGCCGAAGCGCCGCGTCATGCTCGGAGAGTCCGTTTTCAACGGCGTCCTGTAGCTGGCCAGGATCTCGCGGTCCACCTCGTCCAGGTGGCGGCCTTTGTAGCGGTCCAGGTGGATGTGCAGCTCCAGGTCCAGCTTGCCGAAGGAAAGCTGCCGCATGAAGGCGGTGGCGCTCATGTAGTTCTTCGCCGCGATCATCCGCGCGAAGAGGTCCTCCGGGATCGGCTCGCCCGTCTCGTGGTGGCGGGCGAAGAAATCCAGCGACTGCCGGTCCCAGCAGAAATTCTCCATGATCTGGGAGGGCAGCTCCACGAAGTCCCAGGGGACGCTCGTCCCGGCCAGCGCGCGCACCGGCACGTCGCTCAGCAGGCCGTGCAGCAGGTGGCCGAATTCATGGAAGATCGTCTCCACCTCGCCGTGTGTCAGCAGGGCCGGCTTGCCGTCCACCGGCGGAGTCATGTTGCCCGTGATCAAGCCCAGGTGAGGGTCGCGCTCCAGCCCGTCCCCGCCGGGGTGCCCGGTGTGCAGGCAGTTCATCCAGGCCCCGCCGCGCTTCGATTCCCGCGGGTGCCAATCGGCGTAGAAGGAACCGAGGTGGGCACCGGTCGCGCTGTCCTTCAGGTCGTAAAATTGGACCTCCGGGTGCCAGACTTCGATTTCATCCTCCGGGGCCTCCGCCGGGCGCTTGCCGCGCTCGTGGAAGACCGCCGGGCGCTGGGAGATCGAGATGCCGAAGAGCCGCGAGCAGAGCTCGAACATCCCCGCCATCACTCGGTCCACCGGGAAATAGGGGCGCAGCAGCTCGTCATCCAGATCGTATTCCTCCTGGCGGCGCTTCTCGGACCAATAGGCGAATTCCCAGGGCTGCAGACCGTCCACCGGAGTGCCGGTCTTGCCCGCCTTATAGTCGCAGAGGGCGCGGTATTCCGCGTGCAGCGCGGGCTCCACGCGGTCGTGCAAATCTTCCACGAAGCGCAGGGCGGTTTGCCCGTCGCGCGCCATCCGGCGCTGCAGGGTCAGGTCGGCGAAGTGGCCGTGACCCAGGATCGCGGCCTTCTCGTTCCGCAGTTCCAGGATCTTCCAGACCAGCTCCGTATTGTCGTGCGCGCCGCTGCCCGCCACGCCCACGGACGCCTCCCACACCTCTTTGCGCACGGACTCGTCGTCCAGATGCTGCATCACCGGGAACATCGAGGGCATCTGGAGCGTGAAGCGCCAGGCCGGGGCCTCGTCCGTCGCCACGCCCTTTGATTTCGCATTCGCCAGCGCCGCGGCCTTCGCGGAAGCGGGCAGACCGGCCAGCTTTTCCTCCTCCCGGATCACCAGCTCCCAGGCGTTGGTGGAGTCCAGCACGTTCTCGGAGTATTGCTTGGTCAGTTTGGAAAGCTCCGCCTCCAGCGCGGCGATCCGCTCCTTCCGTTCAGGCGGCAGGTCCGCGCCGGATTGGGCGAAATCCTGCATCGTTTCCTCCACGTAGCGGCGGCGCACCGGGTCCAGCCCGGCCACGGCGTCGGATTCCCCGTAGGCCTTCAGCACCTTCCACAGTTCGGCGTTGAGCGGGATGGAGGCGTAGAAATCGGAAACCTCCGGCAGCATCGCGTTCAGGGCCGCGCGCTGGGCCGGCTCGTCGCACACGGAGTCCAGGTGCTGGAGCAGGCCCCAGCCGCGGTCGAGCTGCTCGGTGGCCCGCTCCAGGGCTCCGAAGGTGTTCTCGTAGGTGGCCGCCTCCGGGCTCACCTTGCGGATCGCTTCCAGATTCGCCGCGGCGATCTCCAGAGCCTTGCGGATGTCCGGCTCCACCGCTTCGGGCACGAGCGTGGACCATTTCACGTGGAAATCACCGGCGAGAAAGGGATGCATGCGCGGTTTCCTAGGGCACGGGGCCGGAAATGGGAAATGCAACTTTTCCCGGCGGAACGACGAATCGCGGCCGCCCGATGCCCGATCCGGAGAGGGAGGCGGATAACCAAATCAGGGTGGACAAGCTTGTTATTGCGATTTTTGAGGCTCATCGGCGTGTTCTGAGCGTGCCGGTCCCACGGCATCTGCCCCAGTTGCCTGAGGGCGGCATGGCGGCGCAATCAGGCGCCGGACGGGTATCCGGGGCCCGCCTGCCGGGAGAAGTCACGCTCCGGCATTGATACTCCGGATCAATCGGTGGCGTATGGTAGGGAACGTCATGAAACTCCGATTTACCGCCGCCGTTTTCCTTTTCGCCGCCGCCAGCCTCCACGCGGAGGAGAAACAGCTTTTCAACGGCAAGGATCTCACCGGCTGGGAGGGGAACATGAAGCTCTGGTCGGTGGAGGACGGGGCCATCACCGGCAGGACCGCGGATTCGGGGGAGGGCAAGATCGCCCACAATACTTTCCTGATCTGGAAGGGCGGCACGGTGGATGATTTCGAGCTGACCCTGAAGTACCGGATCGAGAAGGGGAACAGCGGCATCCAATATCGCTCGAAGGAGCTGCCCGCCGGGGAGGCCGGTCCGGTGGTCAGCGGCTATCAGGCGGATTTCGAGGCAGGGAGGACCTATAGCGGCATCCTCTACGAGGAAAAGGGCCGCGGCATCCTGGCCCTGCGGGGGCAAAAGACCGTGATCGAGACGGCGGAAAAGAATCCCGCCGATCCGAAGTCGCAGGACTTCAAGGTGAAGATCGCCGGCAGCGTCGGCGATACGAACGAGATCCAGGCGGCGATCAAGCACGAGGGCTGGAACGACTACAAGATCGTCGCGAAGGGAAATCGCCTGCAGCATTTCATCAACGGCAAGCAGACGGTGGATGTCACGGACGAGGACGCCGCCCATGCGGCGAAGGAAGGAATCCTGGCCCTCCAGATCCATGCCGGCCCCGCGATGGTGGTGCAATTCAAGGACCTGGTGCTGAAGACCGGGGAGTGACGGCCCCGTGGCGGAGCGACCGCGCCGTTCCGCCACGAAAGGCGACGAAACGCATCGCAAGATCCGCGGCTTTTCCGCAGGCTCGCGGCGTGATCTCCCGCCGCAAGATCAAGTATGCCGTCTCCGCTTCCCTGCGGCAGTATCTCTATCACTTCGACCGCCTGCGGGAGATCCCGCTGGTCTATGACGATCTGTTGCGCTTCGCGGGCTCCATGCCGTACGAGGACCCGCGGGGGAAGGAGACGCTCTGGCTCACCGTCTTCTACCCGCAGGAGCTCATGCTGGAGCTGCGGCCGAAGCTCACGAAGATCTACGCGGAGCTGAAGATCGGCGGGGAGAGCGATCTCCACGAGCACCTCACCGTGGATCGCATCGACTTCGGCGAATTCGGGAACTCCCGGCCCTTCCGCATCCGCATCACGAATCTCTACAACGACAATTCGGACTACTTCTACGTGAAGCAGGCGGATGCCTCCCGCATCTACGGCCTGGAGCTGGAGCACATCCTTTCGCCGAACCGGATCAACTACCTGGTGAACGGGAACACGCTCATCGAGGAACACATCGCGGGCGTTCCCGGCGATGTCTTCCTCCGGGATCACCTGCCGCGCCCGGAGCTGAACAAGGTCCGCATCGCGAAGGAATTCACCAAGTTCAACGAGCGCTGCTTCATCCGCCTGCTGGGGGACATGCGCAGCGTGAACTACGTGGTGGACATCACGCCGGACTTCGAGGAGGTGCAGTACCGGGTCCGGCCCATCGATTTCGACCAGCAGAGCTACGAGAAGCGCGGCAAAACCTACCTGGCCTACCGCTTCGACTCGAACAAGACGGTCACCAAGCTCGCCTTCGATGTCCTGAACCGCAAGACCATCGACCAGTACGTGGCGGAAGAGCACGCCCAGATGACGCGCCGGGCGAAGGTGGAAGGTTCCCGCCTCAAAGCCCTGCTCGGGATCATGCGGAAGGAGGAGCTTGCCCCGCGCGAGCATGTGGCCTCCCTGGCCGCGGACCTCGCGAAATACCATCATACCGATATTTTCCGCGATTGCAGGACCATGGGCGAGCTCACCGCGGCCCACGTGGCGCACATGCTGGAGTTGTAGGGATTCCGGCATTTCCAGGATGACAAGCTCCCGCAGACCCGGCGACGATCGGTGCCGATGGAATTCACCTTCACACCTCTGCGCATCGGGATTCTCGTCGTCCTTTTGGCCGTTTTCGCCCTTTGCGGTGGTTTCGAGCTGCCCCGGGCGGGAGGTGCCAGGGATATGCGGATCTGGACCGGCTCGGTCGCCATGTTCGTCATAGGCGTGGTTATGGTTTCGGTCGTGGACCACTGGGTGGGGAACCTCGATCGCTCGAACCTTCGTTGGCTTTACGTGGCGATGGGCATTCTCGGCATGAGCGGGAGCCTGATGTACCGGCACGTGCTCGGGGAGCGATTGAAGATCGGGCTTGGGGTCGAAAAAGCGGGACCTTGAAGAAGTGGCACCCTGCCCCGACCCGTGTTAGAATAGGCGATGATTGCCCGGATTTTTTTGAGCCTGATGCTCGCCGGCGGCTTGGCGGCGGAGGAAGCCGTCCGCCCGGGAGCCCTCGCGAAGGACGACCTGAAGGAATATGCAGAGCTCACCGGCCAGCGGAAACGCATCGTGGATGAAGCCCTCGAACTCGCGGCACGCGAGACCTGGCTGAAGTATACCTTCGGCAGCGCCGACCCGGCCAGTGGCGGGCTCGATTGCTCGGGTTCCGTTTACTACGTTTTCCGTGAAGCCGGGCTGAATCCGCCGCGCACTTCCGCGGTCCAATTCACATGGGTCAAGGAGGCGGGGGCGCTTACGGAGGTTCGCGGCACCGCGGCCACGCTCGATTCCGCGGTGTTTGATAAACTCCGCCCCGGCGACCTCCTCTTCTGGTCCGGCACCTACGAGCCGAAGGACGGCAGGAAAGTCCCCGTCTCCCACGTGCAGATTTTCCTCGGCCACGAGAAGAAGACCGGGAAGCCGGTGATGGCCGGAGCGAGCGACGGCCGCACTTACCGGGGCACCAAGCGCCTCGGCTACGGGGTCTTCGATTTCCGCCTGCCGCGGCCCGGATCGAAGGGGACCTTCCTCGGCTTCGGCCTGCCGGAACCCGCGCCATAGCCCGTCCGGGTTACCCTTCCGGAAAAATCTTGCGGGATCATAAGAAACGATGCTTTCATGTTCCTCGCGCCGCCTGGCAAACCCAAGAATGCCGCCCATGCCTGCTCCTTCGGAGACCGTTTTCCGTGCCCTCGATTCCTTCCGCATCGAAACCCCGTCCTGGGGCTATGCGGATACCGGCACCCGTTTCGGCAAGTTCCACCAGCCCGCCGCGGCGATCGATCTGGATGACAAGCTGGCGGATGCCGCCCATGTGCATCGCCTGACCGCTTGCTGCCCCGCGGTGGCCACGCACGTGCTGTGGGACTTCGTGCCGGGGGCCGATCCTTCCGCCGTGGCGGCGAAGGCGCGGGAACTGGGCATCCGCATCGGCTCGATCAACCCGAATCTCTTCCAGGATCAGATTTACAAGCTCGGTTCCGTCGGCAGTCCCTTCGAGACGGCCCGCGATCAGGCGCTGGCCCATATTGTCGATTGCATCCGGATTTCGAAGGCCACCGGCAGCCGCGCGATTTCCCTGTGGTTCGCGGACGGCACGAACTACCCCGGCCAGGATAGCATCCGCGGGCGCAAGCATCGCTTCGAGGCGGCGCTGAAAGAGGCCCACGGCCATCTTTCCCCGGAGCAGATCCTGCTGGTGGAGTACAAGCCCTTCGAGCCCGCCTTCTACCAGACCGATCTGGCGGATTGGGGCATGTCCTTCCTCACCGCGAAGAAGGCCGGGCCGCAGGCGAAGGTGCTGGTCGATACCGGGCACCACTACCTCTCCCAGAATATCGAGCAGATCGTCGCCTGGCTGCTGGATGAGGACATGCTCGGCGGCTTCCATTTCAACGACCGCAAGTATGCGGACGACGACCTCACCCTCGGTTCCATCGATCCCTACCAAATCTTCCGGATCTTCCACGAGATCCACTTCTTCGCTTGGGAGCGTGGCGGGAAATACCCGGGGATCGAATACATGATCGACCAGTCCCACAACCTGAAGCCGAAGATCGAGGCGATGCTCCAGACCGTCTGCACGGCCCAGGAACTGTATGCCAAGGCCGCCCTCGTGGACCACGAGGCGCTGGTGCAGGCGCAGCGGAAGGGCAATATCGTAGATGCCGAGCTTTGCCTGAAGAAAGCCTTCAATACGGATGTCTCCGGCATCATCGGGGACTGGCGCGGCGCGAAGGGCCTGGAGGCCGATCCCCTGGCCGCCCACCGCGCCAGCGGTTACGCGGAGAAGGCCGCGGCGGAGCGCTCGAAGCGCCGCCAGGAACTCGGTATCGCCACGGAGCACAGCTATGCCTGAGCCTCGGGCGGTCCCGGTGCACGCGCGGCGGTTGACGCCGGGGATCGTTTTCTTTTGTTAGGAGGATACACGCGCGAACCCGAGCGTTTTGAAACCCCTGCTCCAACTTTCGAACATCCGGAAATCCTTCGGTGCCGTGCGCGCCTTGAAAGGGGTTTCCTTCGGGCTGCTGCCCGGAGAGGTGCACGCCCTGCTCGGGGAGAACGGCGCGGGCAAATCCACCCTCATCAAGGTCATCACCGGGGCGCATGCGCCGGATGAAGGGACGCTGGCGATCGGGGAAGAGCAGTTGCGCTCGCTCACGCCCGCCCATGCCCGCGCACTGGGCATCGCCTGCATCTACCAGCAACCTGCTCTTTTTCCGGATTTGACGGTGGCGGAAAACATCGGCCTGCGCCTGAAGAAGGCGGCGCCTTTTTCCCGGGTGAAACGCGCGGAACAGCGGGCGCAGGCGCTCGAACTCCTCAAGCGGGTCGGTGCCGACATCCCGGCGGAAGCCGAAGTGCGCGAACTTTCCATGCCGGAGCAGCAGCTCGTGGAGATCGCCTGCGCCCTAGGGTCCGGCGCCCGCATCGTCATCATGGACGAGCCGACGGCCTCGCTCACGCAGAAGGAGCAGCACCTCCTCTTCGGGGTCGTGCGGGAGCTGCGGAAGAGCGGCGTGGGCGTGATCTACATTTCCCACCGCCTGGAAGAGATCTTCGCCCTGGCGGACCGCGTGACCGTCCTGCGCGACGGCGAGAGCGTGGGCACCAACCGGGTGGACGACCTCGACGAAGCCGCGATGATCAAACTGATGGTCGGACGCGAAGTCGCCGCGCTCTACCCGCCCGCGGAGGGCGCGCCGGGCGAAACGGTGCTGGCCCTGGACGAGGTTTCCTGCGCCGCCGGGGGCGTGCAGGGGGTGAGCCTGGAGGTCAGGGCGGGGGAGATCCTGGGCATGGCAGGCCTGGTCGGCGCGGGGCGCACGGAATTGGCGCGCGTGCTCTTCGGCATCACCCCGGCGGATTCCGGGGACATCCGGCTCATGGGGCAAAAGGTCTCCATCGCTTCCCCGCGGCAGGCCATCGCGCAAGGTATCGCCTACGTGCCGGAGGACCGCCGCCGCCATGGCGTGATCCTGGAAATGCCCGTCGCACAGAATATCACCATGGCCATACACCCGGTGCTTTTCCCCGGCGGTTGGTTGCGGAGAAAGCGCGAGCGGACCCTGGCGCAGGATTTCATCCGGGACCTCGGCATCAAGGCCTACGGGCCGGAAGCGCCTGGCGGCAGCCTGAGCGGCGGGAACCAGCAGAAGGTCAGCGTCTCCCGCTGGCTGGCCACCCGGCCGAAGCTCCTGATCCTGGACGAACCGACCCAGGGCGTCGATGTCGGCGCGAAAAGCGAGATCCACCGGATCATCCGGGCGCTCGCGAAGGAAGGCCTCGCGGTCATCATGATATCCAGCGATCTGCCGGAGGTGCTCGGCATGAGCGACCGCATCGCGGTGATGCGCGGGGGGGGCCTAGCGGCCATCCTGCCCGGCGGCAGCGAGGCGCACGAGGTGATGGCCGCCGCGCTCGGCCAGCACGGAAAGGAGGTCGCGTGATCCGGAAATTTTCGCGGGAATTCACGGTTGCCGGCGCGCTGCTCCTGCTGCTGCTGGCGCTCGCGGTCTTCGCGCCGAATTTCTACGAGCTGCAGCCGCTGCTCTCGCGCTTCACCGCGCAGATGCCCGCGCTCGTGGCGGCCATCGGCATCACCCTGGTCATCATCACGCGCCAGATCGATATTTCCATCGGGGCGCAATTCAGCATGTGCGGGGTGGTGGCGGGCCTGGTCGCCGCGGCGGGCCTGCCGCTGGGGGTAGCCGTGCTGGCGGCGGTAGGCACGGGGATCGTGCTGGGGGCTTTCAACGGCTTGCTGGTGGCCGGCCTCGGCCTGCCCAGCATCGTGGTCACGCTCGGCACCATGGTCACCTGGCAGGAGGTCGTGCGCCTGTGGCAGCAGGGCCGCTTGATGGACCTGCCCGGCGGCATCCAGTGGTTCGGCCTCAGCCAGGCGGCGGGGCAGGGGATCGTGATTGCGGTCGCCTTCATTCTGCTCCTGGCCTTTGCCTGGGGCATGCGGAACCTTGCAGCCGGACGTTTCGTTTATGCCACCGGCACGGATGCGGAAGCGGCCCGCCTTGCCGGGATCGATCCGAAGCGGACGACCTTCGGCGTCTTCGCGCTCATGGGAGCGCTGGCGGGCATCGCGGCCGTGCTGAATATGGTCCAGTCGCCCCAGGTCCAGCCGAATGCCGGGGACGGCCTGGAGCTGAAGGTCATCGCCGCCGCCGTGGTCGGCGGGGTCGCCATCACCGGCGGGCGGGGGAATCTGTGGGGTGTCCTGCTCGGCCTGCTGCTGCTGGCAAACGTGAATCCCGCGCTCACCTATTTCCGCCAGGACCCGTACTGGGAACGCGCCATCCAGGGCCTCGTGATCCTCCTCGCCGTGGTGGCCGACGGCCTCGGGAGGAGGAAGAAATAGACCGCCATGTCCGAAGCGAAATCCATCTCCCCGAAGGGCCTGCTCGTCCGGCACGAGACGGTGCTGCTGTTCGTCATCGTGCTGGAGGTGGTCATCTTCAGCACGCTCGGCCGCCGCTTCCTGGACGGCGCGAATGTCTCGAATATCTTCCGGCACTCCGTGGAGATCGGCCTGCTCGCGCTGGCAATGACACCCGTGATCCTGACCGGCGGCATCGATCTTTCCGTGGGCTCCATGGTGGGTCTCTGCGCGGTGTCCTTCGGCATGCTGGTGAACGATGCGGGCCATTCCCCCGCGCTCGCGGCCTTCCTTGCCATCGGCATCGGCACGCTGGGTGGCGGGTTGAACGCCCTGCTCATCGCGCGGCTCGGCTTGCCCCCGCTCATTGTCACGCTCGGGACCTTCTCCCTTTTCCGCGGGCTGGCGGAGGCGCTTACGAAAGGCTCGGAGTCCTACTCCGGCTTTCCCGGGTCCTTCCTGGAGCTGGGCAACGGGGATTTCGCGGGCGTGCCGATCCAAGTGTGGATCTTCATGGCGGTGGCCGCGGGCATCTATCTCCTCGTCCACCACACCACCTTCGGCCGCTCTTTCCGGGCGATCGGCTACTCCCCGCAGGGCGCGCGCTATGCGGGCATCCCCGTGCGGCGGAATACCGGGCTGGTCTATGTCCTCGCGGGCGCCATCTCGGGGCTCGCCGCAGTGGTCCTCGTGGCCCGCTTGGGCGAAGCCCGCGCGAATGCGGGCCTCGGCTACGAATTGCTCGCCATCACGGCGGTGGTGCTGGGCGGCACCAGCATCTTCGGCGGTTCCGGCGGCGTATGCGGCACCCTGCTCGGCTACATCGCCGTGGCCATCCTCGGCAACGGCCTGGGCCGCATCGTCGATTACAAACTCTTCGGCCAAGCCGTTGCCAGCAGTTCCCGGGAACTCACCGGCGTGCTCACCGGCGTGCTGCTCATCCTCGCGCTGGCGGTCGTGCCGCTCGCAAGAATCCTCGCCACGCGGCGTTCCCGCGGGCAGCATTGACCCGAACCTTTTCCCAAACCCGAGATCCCCGTGAAACGCGCCCGCTTCCTCTGCTCGCTCGCCGTCCTCTGCGCCGTCCCTTTCGTTTCCTCCTGCAAGAAATCCGGCGAGGCCGGCTCCGGCGGGGAAAAGCTCGTCATCGGCTTCCTGCCGAAAAGCAAGGGCAACCAGTACTTCGTCGCCTGCGAGAGGGGCGCCCGCGCCGCCGCGAACGACCTCGGCGTGGAGATGCTCTTCGACGGTCCGACCAACTCCGATCCCGCGAAGCAGAACGAGATCGTGGAAAACTGGATCTCCCTGGGCGTGGACGTGATCGCCGCCGCCTGCGAGAACAAGGACGGCCTCTCCACCGCCCTGCGGAAGGCGCAGGACGCGGGCATCAAGGTCATCACCTACGATGCGGACGCCCAGCCGGACGCGCGCTCCTTCTTCGTCAACCAGGCCACCTCCGAAGGCATCGGCAACGCCCTGATGGACAATGCCGCCGAATTGACCGGCAAGGAGGGTGAATTCGCCATCATCACCGCGAACCTCACCGCCGCGAACCAGAACGAATGGATCGCCGCGATCAAGAAGCGCCAGGCGGAGAAGTATCCTGCCATGAAGCTGGTGGACATCAAGCCCTGCGACGACCTGAAGGACAAGGCCCAGCAGGAAACGACCAACCTCCTCGGCGCGTATCCGGACCTGAAGGCCGTCATCTCCGTCTGCTCCCCCGGCGTCCCCGGCGCGGCGGAGGCCGTGAAGCAGGCGGGCAAGACCGGTGCCGTGAAGGTCGTCGGCCTCGGCCTGCCGAACGAGAACCGCGCCTATGTGAAGGAGGGCGTCACCCAGTCCGTGATCCTCTGGAAGGTCGAGGATCTCGGTTACCTGACCATCACCGCCGCCGCCGCCCTGGCCGAAGGCAAGCTCAAGCCCGGCGACACGGAGTTCGATGCCGGGAAGCTCGGGAAGATGAAGATCGAGGGCGACAACATCCTCCTCGGCACGCCTTTCGCCTTCACGAAGGAGAATATCGACCAGTTCGATTTCTGAGACCCGCGGAAACGATAGACGGCGGTTGCCTTGCGGCATTTCCACCTGCTGGAGATCGCGCCCGGGTGCGATCTTCCGCCAGGGGGTCATGTGCGGCTAGTACGATAGCAGCAAATGATACTATCATGACCAGACTCCCGGCTACCTCGGCCCGCCGAGGTGATCCCGGAAGAAATCCACGCGCCGCCGCTGCGCGTAGCGTTCTTCCCCGGCACCGTGGTTCCTTCCCGTCATCGGCAGGAATTCGAAGTCCTTGTCCGCCGCGATCAGCGCATTGATGACCTGGTAGGTGGAGGAAGGGTCCACGTTCGTATCCACCTCGCCCACGGTCAGGAGCAGGGCTCCTTTGAGGTTCTTCGCGTGGGTGACGTTCGAGTTGTCCGCATATTCCGGGCCCACCGGCCAGTCCATCCACTGCTCGTTCCACCAGATCTTGTCCATGCGGTTGTCGTGGCAGCCGCAGTCCGCCACGGCGGCCTTGTAGAAATCCCCGTGGAAAAGGAGCGCGCCGAGAGCGTTCTGCCCGCCGGCCGAGCCGCCGAAGATGCCCACCCGCTCCAGATCGATCTGCGGGTACTTCGCCGCCGCCGCCTTCAACCAGGCGATGCGGTCGGGAAAGCCCGCGTCCTTCAGGTTCTTGTAGCAGAAGTGGTGGAATTCCCTGCTGCGGTTCGCCGTCCCCCGGCCGTCGATCTGCACCACGATGAAGCCGTGCACGGCGATTTCGTGCTTCGGCATCATCCAGGGGTTCCAGGCCTTCGGCACGAAGGAATCCTGCGGCCCGGCGT
>CBFGVD010000043.1:0-12150 GCA_965651965.1 uncultured Verrucomicrobiaceae bacterium
TTTTTGGCGGGCTTCCCGGAGAAAAGACGGATTCCGGGTTGGACTCCGTGTTTCGGCTCATCCCGGGGATGATCCGGAATTCGTTCTCCCCCAGAGAAAAACCCAACCCGTAAACCCTTGTGAAGTACCGCGTACTCCCCTTTGTCATCGCGTCCGGATTCCTTGCGCTTGAAAGCAAGGCCGCATTGGTCGCCACGGAAAATTTCGAATATGCCGATGGCTCGGTCGTCGGCCTGAGCGGCGGGACCGGCTGGAATTACGAGCGTCAGGACGAACCGGGTGCACCGGCCCAGGTCGCCTCCGATTGGAACGATGTCTTCGGTTCGCACCAGATCCTCGGTTCGAGCCTTGTCACGAACGGCGGCGGGGTGAGGCGGGAATTCGGCGGGGGGACGGAAGGATCCGCCGCACCCAGCAACGAGCGGGAAGGCGCTTTCCAAGCCTCGGGCGCGATGTTCTTCGCCACGACGATGACCGTGGCCTCCATGTTGCCAGCGGGGGAAAACCAGTGGGCCGGGGTGAGCAGCTATGATTTCGACACCGAGCGTGTTTTCTTCGGAATGCCCGGCCAGAGCAGTGAGACGCGCTACTTCGGCATCGCCGCGCCCGGCTTCGGGGCGGACACCTTCAGCACCATCCCGGTGGTTCCGGGCACCACCTACACCATCGTGGGAATGCTGGATTTCGACAACGACCTGCTCGCGCTGTGGGTCGATCCGGACGGCGGCGATTCGGCGGCCTCCCATGACGTCTCGATGGCCTACGCGGGGGACAACTGGTCCACCGGGCTGCGCTTCGCATCGGGCACCTCCGTGACATGGGACGACGTGCGCGTGGGCACGAGCTTCGCGGACGTCACCGTGCCCGAGCCTTCCGTGCCGCTCCTGGCTCTCGGCACCGCCGGCATGGTTTGCCTGCTTCGCCGCCGCGGCTGATTTCCGTTCCAAGACCCAACCCGAGAACCCCGAGCCCCGATCCATGAAACCCAAGGTCCTATGGCCCGCGATATTGATCGCGGGCGCCAGCCCCCTGTCAGCCCAGCTGATAGGCAACGAGAGCTTCACGTATGCCGATGGCCCCATCGCGGACGCATCCGGCGGCAGCGGCTTCAATTACGATAACTTCGACGACGAAGTCACCGCCACCGGTTCGGATTGGGATGCGCTTTTCGGTGCTCCCTCCGTCGTGGGGAACGCGCTGACGACCAGCAATGGCGGTGCGAAGCGGGAATACAACGGTCCTCTGGAAGGCGGGGGCACGGGTGCCAACGACGCCCAGGACGATCACGAGCGCAGCGGGGCCGTCCGCGGAACCGGGCGCGTCTTTTACCGCTTCACCATCACCCGCGGCGAGGGCGTCACCTGGAGCGGCGCCAGCAGTTATGATTTCGGCACGGAGCGGGTTTTCTTCGGCGTGCCCGGCGGCGCGGGGCCTAGCGGCGGCCTCGAATTCGGCCTCAGCGGGGACGGCGCGGACTACTTCACCGGCATCCCGGCGGACACCGCGACGCATGTGATCGTCACGGTCCTGGATTTCGACCGCGATTTCATCGGCATGTGGCTCGATCCCGCCGCGGACGATTACTATGATCCTGCGGACGGCTCGAATTCCGCGGATGCGGGCGGTCCCTACGCCCCGGGAAATTGGTCCACCGCGGTCCGCCTCGCATCCAGTGCCGGCGGCACCACCACGTGGGACGATCTTTCGGTCGCGCTCGATCCCGTGAGCGTGGGGCTCAAGGACTTCACCGATGCGGACAACGACGGTTTGCCCGCGTCGTGGGAAATGGCCTACGGGCTGGACGACACCGACGACGGGACCTTCGCCGAGAGCGCCCCGGGAGCCAAGGACGGTCCTTTCGGGGCCTTGGGCGATCCGGACGGGGATAACCTCGGGAACTCCGTCGAGTTCGAGGACGGAACTTTCCCGGACACCCCGGATTCGGACGTGGACTTTTTGAACGACGATGAGGAGAAGGCGCTCGGCACCGATCCGCTCAATCCGGATACCGACGGCGACGAACTGCCCGACGGCGACGAGGTCCAGATTCATCTGACCGATCCTGCGGCTGCGGATACCGACGCAGGCGGAACCGCGGATTCGACCGAACTGGCGCTCGGAACCCAACCGGCGGATACCCCGGGCGATGACCCCGCGACCAACGGCAACATGGAATTGGTCGGGCTGGAGTTTTTCGACACTTACCCGGACGGCGGCCTCTCGGGCTCAAGCGACGGCATCGGCTGGGATTACGATAACGGCGCGCTGGTCGAGACCTTCACCGGGCACACCACCATGAAATCCGGGTGGGAAGATATTCAGGCGGGTTCGGCGGTGCTGGGAGGAGCGCTGGTGACCCGGGATAGCGCGATCAAGCGGCCCTTCCACGGCGGCTCCGCGAATCCCGCCGCAGTCGTCGGAGAGGTTTCCGGATCCTGGAGGGAAGACGCCGCGGCCACCGGGGTGAACGGCAGCGATGTGCTCTACGCCAAGGTCACCTTGGTGCGTCAGCCAGGAGCGTCCTGGAGCGGTCTGAGTCTTTACGAATTTGGAACGGAGAGGATTTTCCTCGGCGTGCCGAACCCGGTGAACGAGGTCTCCGGTCAGAATGAATTCGGCATCGAGGTAGCCGGCATGGAGGTGCGCGCATTCACGGGAATTGCTCCCGTGGCGGGCACCACCTACACGCTCGTGGCGAAGTACGATTTCGCCGCATCACGCGTGGATCTCTGGTTGAATCCGGATCTGGCTTCTCCGGAGAATCCCGCGGCCATTGCCGCCACGCTCGATATCCCGCCGGGGGAAATGAATGCCACCGCCATCCGCCTCGGCTCCGGTGGCACGGGATCCACGGCCTGGGATCAACTCGTGGTCGGCACGACCTGGGGCAGCCTTACTTCGATCCCTTCCGACAGCGACGGGGATCTCATGCCGGACGATTACGAGGATCAGAATGGCCTCGATAAGAACCTCAACGATGCAGGCCTGGATCTGGACGGGGACGGCAGCTCGAACTACGAGGAATACATCACCGGCACGGATCCGCAGGAGCCGGACAGCGATGGCGACGGCCTGACGGATGGCGACGGGGAAACGGCAGCGGGCACCTCGCCCCTGAATGCGGATAGCGACGGCGACGGGCTGAACGACGGCGACGAGGTGAACATCCATAACACCGATCCCAACTCGGCCGATACCGACGGCGACGGGCAAAGCGATACGGCTGAAATTCTCGGTAATAATGGCGTCACCTCCGATCCCTTGGACCCCGGCGATACCATCGGTGATCCCATCGGGCTGATCGGTGCCGACGATCTTTCCTATGCGGACGGCGCGGTGGAAGGTGCGGCGGGAGGCAGCGGCTTCGACTACGAAAACTGGCTCTTCAACGGTGCTTTCATCGGCCACACCGGGACATCCTCGGATTGGGATGGCACGGCTGTCTTCGGCGCGGGCCGCTTGGTGACGCGGGAGAGCTTCGCCTATCGCGACTTCAACGGCCCGGGCGAAGGTGCCGGCACCAACGAAGCTCCCACCGATGCCCGCGCGGGAGCCGTGAATGATGACGCGAATTTCGCCGCCTCGGTGGTTTACTTCAAAGCCACGATGACGCGGCGCGCGGGAGCCGTGCTGAGCCTCATGGGGCCGGATGACTTCAACCAGGAACGCCTGGCCTTCGGCATCGTGGATGATGCGGGCACGCCCCGCTGGGGCATCCGGGAAGGGGATGCGGCCACCACCGACAATGGGGCCGTGCCCGTCGTCCAGGATCAGGTCTATACCGTGGTAGGCAAGCTGGACTTCTCCGGAAATCTGCTGAGCCTGTGGGTTAATCCCGATCTGGGTGCCCCGGAGGAATCGAACGCCGAACTGGTCACGCGCGCCTATACCGGCACGAACTGGGCGTCCGGCGTCCGCTTCAGTTCGACCGGCACGGGCGATACGGAGTGGGACGACGTGGTGGTGGCAAACCGCTGGGACCTCCTTGCGGGAGAAGCCCCATTGGGATTCAGCCTCGCGGTGAGTGCCTATGATCCGGAGTCGGGTACGCTGAGCATTACCGCCGCGGGGATTCCCGCCGGGGAAACGTTCCACCTGCGCTCCTCCGAAAACCTCCAATCCTTCGTGCCTCTGGTGCCTCCGTTCGACTTCGATAGCACCACGCCGCAGCCGTTCGTGATCGCCGTGGATCCGGAGACGGTTCCCAAGCTGTTCATCCGTGCGGAAGAAGGGGCCTCGCCTCCCTGATCGTCCGGGATCGCCCGATTTGGAAGACCCGCCCCGCAGCGTGCAGGGCGGGTCTTTTGCCCGCCGCACCTATCCTCCGATCGATCCGTTTCCATGCTTGCGCGACTTTTCTTCCTGCCGCTCGTCCTCGTGCTGCCTCTTCGTGCTTATGAACTGGGTGCGGAGGATTTTGCCTACCCCGATGGCAGCCCCATTGCCGGCAGTAGCGGCGGAGCCGGTTTCAATTACGACAACCATGACAAGGCGGTCACCGCCACCACGTCGGATTGGAATCCCGTTTTCGGTGCTCCCGTGGTGCAGTCCGGCAAGCTGAGGACGGAGGATTCCGGGGCGAAGCGCGAGTATAATGGCGACATCGAAGGGACGGGGGATGCGGCGGACGACGGTGATGACGACCACGAAAGGAGCGGTGCCATACGGGGCGAGGGACGGGTATTCTACCGCTTTGAAATGGAGCGCGTTTCCGGTGGCTCGTGGAGCGGTGCCAGCTCGTACGACTTCGATACCGAGCGCGTTTTCTTCGGGGTTCCGAACACGGTCAATCCCGCTTCGGGGCAGATGGAATACGGCTGCGAGATCACCGGGACCGGGATACGCTACTTCAGCGGCATTCCGGCGGATGGCGGCGTACGCGTCTTCGTGGCGGTGATCGATTTCGACAGGGATACGATCGGTCTCTGGATCGACCCCGACGATTCGGACTTTTATCAGGAAGATACCGGGGACAATTCCTGCGACGCGAGCGGAAGCTACACGGCCGGCAACTGGTCCACCGCCGTCCGCCTGGCTTCCGGTGCCGAATGCAGGTGGGACGATCTGGTCGTCGCCACCTCGTGGGAAGATCTTCATTTCACCGACTCCGACAGCGATGATGACGGGATGGACGACGATTGGGAGACCGCGAACGGGCTTGTCGTGGGCGTCGATGATTCCCAGGCAGATGCCGATGGGGACGGGCTCGGGAACCTGGAGGAATATATGGGCGGCACCGATCCGCAAACGGGCGATACCGATGGAGACGGATTTTCCGATCAAGCCGAGCTGTTGGCGGGGACCAACCCGTTGAATCCGGCCAGTTATCCCGGCGCGATTCATCCGCCCGGACTCGTGGGGGGAGAGCGGTTTGAGTATGCCGATGGCCCCGTGGCAGGAAGATCCGGCGGCCTATATTGGGATGCGGACAACTCGCGTGAAATGGACGGGTCGGTGGGCCACACGGGCAGCCCTTCGGACTGGGATTCGGTTTTCGGATCGCCGGAGGTCGTTGCAGGCGCGCTGGCCACACGGGAGAGCGGTGCGAAGCGGGAATACAACGGTCCGGGGGAAGGCGCCCAGGCCGGCTCCGCGGAGCGGGAGGGAGCGGTCAACGGCAGCGCCGATTTCCAGGCGCATGCGATTTATTACAAGTTCGAGATGACCCGGGAGGAGGGTGCCACCTGGAGCGGCGCCAGCTCCTATGATTTCGGGTCGGAACGCTACCTTTTCGGAGTCCCGGGCGCGCCGAATCCGGCGTCCGGGGTGCGCGAATTCGCGATCCACGACCTCAACACGGATCAATGGGCTTACTCCGGCATCGCCCCCGCGGCAGGAACAAATTATACCCTCGTGGCGAAGCTGGATTTCGATGCGGATATCGCGGCGCTGTACCTCAGCCCCGCGCTTGATCGGGCCGAAGCCGACAATACCCCGGTAGCGGTCTATCCTCATGTCAGCGAAAACTGGTCGTCGGCCATCAGGCTGGCCTCCGGAGGTGCCGGTGAAGTGCGGTGGGACAATGTCCGGGTGGCTTACACTTGGGAGGATCTGGAGGACGGTCCGCCCGTGGCGAACGACGATTCCGCGACCATGCATCATCTGGCCAAGGCGCGGCTCAAGGTGCTGGCGAACGACGGAGGGCTTCTTGCTCCCCCGACGCTCGCGATCGAATCGCCGCCGTCGCACGGAACGGCCGTGGCGGGCCCGGATGGGACCATCCTCTACCGCCATCTTTCCGGGACACCGGGGTCCGACTCCTTTACCTACCGCATACAGGGAGCCGGGAGCGGCATGGCGGATACCGCCACGGTTACGATCCTGTTCACCGCTGAGCCCCGTTTCGACTCGGATTTCACAGGATTGCCGGCGGAAGCTCCCGCCGGTGAATTGCGTCTGGAGGATGCCATGCCCGGCATTACCTTCGATTCGCCGCACGGCTTCTGTTCGGTGTCCGGGGATCCGCGGAAACTTTTCGTTGCCGAAGGCGACGGCCGGGTATTCCTGATCCCGGACCTGGCCGCACCGGCCAAGATCCAGGTGCTGGATCTCACCTCATCGGTTCAGCACGACGACAATGAATTGGCGTTCAAGGGCATCGCCGCTCATCCGGATTGGGCGCAGAACGGTTACATTTACGCGACGTACAACTCGAATGCGGGGACCGTGCGTCTCTCCCGGTTCACTTGCCAGACCGCTCCGCCCTACACCGCCGGATCGGAGCTGGTGCTGATCGAGCAGGACAACGACGATGCGTATCACAATATAGCTTCCTGCGAATTCGGTCCGGACGGCTATCTTTACGTGGGTTTCGGCGACGAAGGAACCCAGGAGGACGGCCACGACAACTCCCAGCATGTGGACCGGAATCTCTGGTCCTGCGTGATCCGCATCGATGTGGACAATCGTCCCGGCAACCTCCCGCCGAACCCCGACCCCGACCCCGGGCCGGATGCGGAAAGCGGGAGCAACGATGCCGATCTTTCGATCCCGCGGCCCGGCGGCCAGGCCCGCTATTCCATACCCGCGGACAACCCCCTGGTGGGAATCACCAGCTTCAACGGCGTTCCGCTCGATCCGGAAAAAGTCCGCACGGAGATTTTCGTGATGGGATTGCGGAATCCATGGCAGTTCTCCGCCGAGGACCGTGACGGCGACGGTACCGTGGACGAGCTATGGGTGGGCGATGTCGGGCGGAGCAGCAGGGAAGAGCTCGATGTATTCCCGCCCGGTGGAAACGGCGGCTGGCCCTGGAGGGAAGGCGGTGCCCCCGGCCCGCGCGCGGGGGAGATCCTGAACGGTGCCGCCGAGTCCGCCGCCACGGTGACCGGGCCCTTGTGGGACTATGCCCAGGGCGGGGGGACCTACCAGGGCAGGTCCATCACGGGAGGATTCATCTACAAAGGCGACGCGATCCCCTCGCTGGCGGGCAAGTATGTCTGCGCGGATTATGTCTCGGGGAATATCTGGAGCGTGGCGCAAACGGATGGCCTCCCGGCGGTGGACCGTCTGGCCGGGGAGGTCGGCATTGTCGGGCTCCTGCCCGATCCCCTGACCGGCGGGATCCTCTTGCTGGACCGCGGCAACAACGGTACGAATCAGGGCACCGGCGGCGTCAAGCGGCTGATATTGGGCAGCGATGACAGCGCCTTTCCCCCGACCTTGGCCGCGACGAATTTTTTCGCCGATCTATCCGATCTGACACCGAATCCGGGCGCGCAATCCTATCAACCCAACCTCCGCTTCTGGTCGGATCGCGCGGAGAAGAAGCGTTGGTTCCTGTTGAATGACAAGGATGACACCGCGGGTTATTCGCAGGACGGGGCCTGGAGTTTCCCGGCAGGCATGATCTGGGTGAAGCACTTCGATTATCCCCTGGCTTGGGAGAGCTTCACCCGCACGATCGACGGCCGCGAGTACACCGACCGCAGGCCCGTGGAGGGATCTCCCCGCCGGCGGCTGGAGACCCGCTTCCTGGTGCGCAACGCGACGGGGAGCTACGGCATCTCCTACCGCTGGACCTCCGGCGGCGACGGCACCCAGGACGATGCGGTGCTGGCAAGCGATCACGGCGAGTCCTTTCCGGTCGGGATCACCGTGGACGGAAATCCGGCAAGCATCCCGTGGGAGATACCCTCGCGGGCCGCGTGCATGTCATGCCACACGCCGGAGGCAGGGCATGCGCTGTCCTTCAATACCCGCCAGCTCAATGCTCCGGGCGAGATCTCAGGTATCCAGGGCAATCTCCTGACCCTGCTGCACGAGACTGGGTATCTCGCCGGGTTTGCCGGCGAGGCCGGCTCCCTGCCGCGCCACTACCGGCCGGATGAAACGGACCGCTCCCTGGAAGCCCGGGTCCGCTCGTACCTGGATGTGAATTGCGCCTATTGCCACCGGCAGGGCGGGACGGGCGGCGGGAATTGGGATGCACGGGCCAGCCTGTCGTTGCGGGAGACGGGCATCATTCACGGCAGCACGGTGGATGCACCCCTTCACCCGGGCGACCGGCTGGTGGTAGCGGGAGACGTGCCGCACTCGATCCTCTTCAACCGCATCGCGGGTGAAAATGGCTACACCCGCATGCCGCCGCTGGCGACGGCGGTGCCGGATCTGGAGGCCGCGGAACTCCTGGCGGCATGGATCTCGGAGGAGGTCCACCCCTATGCCAGCTACGAGGAATGGCGAGGGGAGAAATTCGGCAGCCTCGTATCGCCGGAGAGCGAGCTCCTTGCAAATCCGGATGGAGACCGCCTCGACAATTTCGGCGAATGGGCTTTCGGTACCGCGCCGCAGTCGGCCGACGATGGATCCGCAACGCCCGCGCTGTTGCAGGTGCAGCCGGCTGCCGGTGCTTTCCGCTTCAGCCATTCCAGGCTGCGCATGCACGAGGTGGCGGGCATCCGCTACGAATACTTTATCAGCGGCAATCTCGCGGATTGGCTGCCGGTGGTGCCCGTGGAGGAGTCCTCCGCCGTGCCGGAGGGCGGGGCCGCTTATGAAGATATCATCCTTTCCCTTCCTCCGGAGCTTCTCCCCGGGCATTCCCGTCTTTTCCTGAAGGTGGCCGCCGAGCCTTGAAACATCCTCCTCCGGGAGCCCGGAGGACATGCCGGCAGCTTTTGTTTTCTCATGATGGACAAATCGCCACGAGTCCCGCGTTCCCCGGCCTCCCTTGCGGAGTTCGAGGAATTGTTGATCGCTCACCAAGGCCCGGTTTTCCGCTACATCCTCTCCTTCGTCGCGGATCACCACGAAGCGGAGGATCTGCTGCAGAAGACGAATCTCATCCTGTGGCGGAAGCGGGATTGCTTCGAGGCGGGCTCGAACTTCAAGGCGTGGTCCTTTGCCGTTGCACGTCTGGAGGCTTTGAAAAGCTTGCGCCGGCAACGGCGGGACCGGCGGGTATTCCTGCAGCAGCAGCGGGAAACGGCGGTCATCGATGACGATAAGAACGCGGACGCGGAGAAAAGGGAAAGCCTGGCCGCGTTGCGGGAATGCCTGAAGGGCCTTCCTCCGCGGGACCAGGAACTCATCCGCATGCGCTACGGCAGCGACCGCACGTTGAGTGACTACGCGCGGAATCTCAACCGCAGCCCGGGAACCCTCAAGGCGCGGCTCTTCAAGATCCGCGAAAGCCTGAGAAAGAGCATCGTGGATTACCTCCGGAAAGAGGAGGCCCTGCAAACCCGCTCCTGAGCCCCTCCCGGATGCGGATGTCCAGGGTTACCGCATCCGTGCGGTCTTCCGCCGGGCAAAAAGATGGAGACAACATCCGTGGCCGGGGGCATTCACAGGGTGAAGCCCTCCCGCCCTCGCCATGAGAAATGCCCTGCGCCACTTGCTTCCGGCGGTAGCCGGATCCCTGCCATTGCTGGCGGCTATCGCGACGGCCGGGGAAGTGCTGATCCATCGGGGGACGGAGGTGAAGAGCCCGGGGCTCGGGCCGGAAGAAGAACTCGTCTTTCGCAGGGAGTTTTTCGTGGATGAAACGCTGCTGGATGCGCAACCGGACGTTGTTCCGGACTCCTCGGGCGAAATCCCGCTGGATGCACAAAAGGCGCTCAAGCTGGCCCTCGACAGCGTGGATACGGGCGACGGTCCCGGCGTGAAAACGGTCACCTGCTTGCGCCTGCTGGGCTATCGGCGCGCCGGCGGCCCGCCGCGGAATGTCGCGTTCTACCACATCGGGATGCTCGCCGATGGCAGCGGGGTCGAGCGGGTGGTGCTCATGGACGGGAGCGTGGTGGCATCCCGGCTGCGGGAAGTGAAGAAGTAGGGGTTTCCACACACGCTTTCTGATCGCATCGGGAAAAAATCCCGGGCAAGAATGGGCCGAGTGATATCCCTCCGTTCCCTCACCAAGCGCTTCGGCGAACAGATCGCCGTGGATTCCCTGACGCTCGATATCCCCGCCGGGCAGGTCGTGGGCCTGCTCGGTCCGAACGGCGCGGGGAAATCCACCACCCTGAAAATGCTCACCGGCATGCTGGCACCCAGCTCCGGCACGGCCGTGATCTGCGGCCACGACCTGCTGGAGGACCCCATGGGCGTGAAGCGGAATGTCGGCTTCGTGCCGGATTCCGGAGCCGTGTTCGAGTCCCTGAGCGGGCTGGAGTATCTCGAAATGGTGGCCGCGCTCTACGGCATCCCCGCGGAGGCGGCGCGGGAGCGCATCCGCCAGTTCATCGCCTTCTTCGATCTCAGTTTTGAAACCCTTTCGGACAAACTGCTCGGGGCCTACTCGAAGGGGATGCGGAGGAAGGTGGTCATCACCGCGGCGCTGCTCCACAATCCGCCGGTGGTCTTTTTCGATGAACCGCTCGACGGCCTGGATGCGAATGCCGCCGTGGGTTTCAAGGCCCTGATCCAGACCCTCGCGAAGGAGGGCAAATCGATCGTTTACAGCTCGCACATCCTGGACGTGGTGGAGCGGGTCTGCGACCGGGTGATCATCATCGACCAGGGCCGCATCCGCGTGGACGGGCCTCCCGCGGAGCTGGTGGCCCGGAATGGCGCCCGCTCGCTGGAGCAGCTTTTCACGCGGCTCACCGGCGGGGACGACCTCGAACGCAAGGCGGAGGATTTTGCCAAGACCTTCCGGCCGTGAACGATCCCGCGCCATCCGCCGCACGGAGCCTCCGGCGGCTGTATCTCACGCTCTTCCTGCGCGGGCGGACTTCGCGCGGCTTGCAGAAGGAGCGTGTGCCGAAGTCCGTGGGGCGCAAGCTCCTCGGCACCCTCGTGATCTACCTGCTGGTGGGTTTCGTGGCGCTGGGTTTCCGGGATCAGCCCTCCTTCGTGCTGTCCTTCTACCTGCACGGGATGTCGCTGCTCTTCCTCGGCATGTTCATCGCCGCCTCCGCGGGGGAGATCCTTTTCAACAAGGAGGAGGCGGAAATCCTGCTCCACCGGCCGGTGGAGTCGCGCACGCTGCTGTGGGCGAAGGTGTCGGTGATGGTGCGGATTTCCCTGTGGCTCGCGTGTGCCTTCAATGTCGCGGGCCTCGTGATCGGGAGCACGGGGGAGCGGGGTTCCTGGCTCTTCGCCCCGGTGCATCTCCTTTCCACCTGCATGGCGGCGCTTTTTTGCGCCGGCAGCGTGGTGCTGCTCTACCAGCTCTGCCTGCGCTGGTTCGGCCGGGAGCGGCTGGACAATATCATGACCACCACCCAGGTGATCCTGATGGTGGTGATGGTGGTGGGCAGCCAGATGGTGCAATTTGTCATCCCGGCCCTTGGCTCGCTGGCGAATCCCGCCGGGAAATGGTGGCTCTTCCTGCTGCCGCCGGCCTGGTTCGCGGGGCTGGACGAGGTGCTGACCGGCCGTGCCGAGGTTTCCGCCTACTTCCATGCAGGTGCGGGCATCGCCGCGACCTCCGGCGTCTGCGGCCTCGCCTTCCGCGTGCTGGCCGACACCTACGAGGAAGGCCTGCAAACGCTCGCCGAGACCCGCCCCCGCAAGCCGCGGGCGGGCGGCCCGCGCCGCATCCTGGAGCGGATCGCCGGGCTGCCGCCGCTGTGCTGGCTTTTGAGGGATCCGGTCACGAGCGCATCCTTCCGCCTGAGCGCGGCCTATCTCCTGCGGGACCGTGATATGAAGCTGCGCCTGTATCCCGGCGAGCTGGTGCCTGCCGACCTGCAGGCCAGTATC
>CBFGVD010000044.1:0-11938 GCA_965651965.1 uncultured Verrucomicrobiaceae bacterium
CTGTACATGTGGGGGATCGAGCGGCCGGAGAAGGCACCCGCCTGGGCGCGGGATGCGGCGCTTAACACGCTGAACGCGGCGATGCAGGCGGTGTGGAACCGTGCCCCCAACCGGGACTACTGGACGCGGCGTACTTTGACGGTGCCGCTGGGCGCGGGGATGGCGGAGGCGGTGCTGGAAGACGGCATCCGGCAGGTGGCGGGACCGGTGCGGGACGCGGCGACGCGCCGCCCGCTGGCGCGGCTGGAGACGCCGGGCGAGCTGGAGAATTTCACGGACCTCTATCTGGAGGGCGGGACGCAGGGGACGCCGGCGGCGTACTACCTGGAGCGGCACGGACAGCCGGGCAAGGAGCCCTGCAAGTGCACGCTGCGGGTGGTACCGCCGCCGGCAGTACCGGCGGAGCTGCTGCTGGATGCGACATGGGAGGCACCGCGCTTTTCCCGCAACGATCTGGACCGCAGCCCGCGGGTGCCGGTGCCGCATCGCTACGTGGAGAGCCTGCTGCTGCCGATCGCGCGCTACCGGGCGATGTCCAGCCACCTGACGGTGGGGCAGGAGCGGCGCGCGCAGATCGAGGCGGAGTATGCGGCGGCGCTGATGGAGCTGGATCTGGCGGATCCGCTGCCGGGCGGGACGAAAGGAAAGGAGGCGCAGGTATGAAGGTGATGGCTTTCGCGCAGCGGCTGCTGCGGGACTTGAAGGAAAATGACATGGCCTCGCTGGCGGCGGCGGAGCGGCAGGAGCTGTGCGACGCGATCAACGGGGCGCTGCAGAAGCTGCACGATCTCTCCCCGCCGCATGCGAAAGAGGCGGCGGGGAGCATGGTGCTGGGCGCGCCTTCCGCGGTGGTGCTGGAGGTGACGGAGGGGGGCGCGGATTTCACCGGCTACGCGGCGGGAGAGGAGGATCTGTATTGCACGGTGAGGATCGAGGGCGATCCGGTGGACAACCGGATCACGGGCTCCGGCTCGCTGCTGCATCCGTATGCGGGCCAGGGCGGGATGCGGAACGCGATCATCTACCACGATGCGGTGCCGATCCCGGAGCCGTATGCGGAGATCATTTCCCGCCCGAGGGTGCTGGAGACGCTGCGGGTGCTGGAACCGGCGGCCCCGGAAGGGCTGCCGCGGGACCGCCGCGGGGTCTCCGAGCCGCGGGAATACCGGCTGGAGGCGAACGCGCCGAACCACGGGCCGCCCGCCCCGGCGCTGCTGCGGGTGGAGCCGCTGCCGGACCGGCTCTACCGGCTGGAAATGCGGGTGGCGCTGGCACCGGCACGGGTGGGATTCGCGGACCTGCTCTCCGGCACGCGGGATCTGCCGCTGCGGGGGGAGCTGGCGGAGGCTTACCTGCTGCCGCTGGCGCGCGGGCTGCTCTGCGCCTCCGCGCTGTGGCGGGACGGGGATACGAGGAGCGCCGTACTTGCCGCCGCGGCGCGGGCGGAGGCGGCCTACGCGGTGCTGGCGCCGAAGACGCTGGGCACGCCGTGCAATCTGGCGGGGACGCCGCGGGGATACTGAGGGACCGATACTTTTTTCATCATGGAAAACATCGTGCGGATCGAGGAACTGGATGCCTGCGTGGCGGAGACGCTGCTGGCGATCCAACGCGGGGTGGCAAAGGCGCGGGCGGAGGGCGGGATCATCGTGGACCTGCCGCGGGAGGTGCAATTCAGCGCGCTGGTGGTGCGGGAGTGGCAGGCACTGGAGACATCCGGCGGGCAATTCTCCGAAACTACGGAACATCAGGGCGGCGGCAGCACGGAGACGGTGAAGGGCACGGAAACCGGCGAGCAGACGAGCCAGGGGACGGAAACCCGCAGCGAGGCGGGCAGCCGCGAGGTGAACGCGACGGAAACGGGCCGCGAGACGAGCACGAACACGGGCACGGAACGCCGCACGGCGAAGGAGGGCGGCAGCACGAGCGAGACGAACCAGCGGACGAGCACGGAGAACTCCGCCCAGAACAACGCGCACAACCAGGAATCGAGAACCACACTCAGCTACGATTAAGATATGCCACTGCACACGGGGACCGAGGAATCGGTGAAATACAACCAGGCGGCGAACAGTTCCTCCAGCGGACGGGAGGAAACGACGCGCACGGGGAACCAGAGCTCGGCCCAGGAGGCGGAGACGAGGTCCGACGGCAACGCGACAGCAGAGCGCGCGCGGGAATCCGCTGACAGGGAGAGCAGCATCGGGAAGAGCGAAGCCGCGACGCGGCAGATGGCCACGACACGGAACGGCTCCGAACGGACGGCGGAGACGACCCGCGCGCTGACGGCGACAAGCACACAGGTGACGCGCCTGAAGGATGGGACGAACATCGCTTTCCAAGTGGCATTCGCCGTGCCGGTGCGCTCGATCGTGCCGGGGCTGGGAGGCTGAGGATTCGGATACGGGCATAATTTTTACTTATACTTTCTCATGCGATCATCGGTTCTCGGATTCTTGAAACACATCTTCGCGGGGAGCGTGCGCTTCGGTGCGGGGGCGCGGCTGCTGGGCCGCTTTTCCGCCGGGGAAGGCCCCGGCGAGGAGATCAGGCTGGGCAACGGCCTAACGCTGGAGGGCGACACGTTGCACGCGGCGGAATCGGTAAGCCCGGCGGGCCTGGGCGACCGCGCGGTGCTCCACGACGGGCCGCAAACGCTTGACGACACGCAGAAGGCGCAGGCGCGGGCGAACATGGAGGCATGCCCCGAAGTGTTGGTTTTCACCCAGCCGCCGGAGAACGGGACGGTGACCTCCTTCACCGTGACCTGGCCGGAGAAACCGGAGGCGGAGGGAGCTTATATTTACATGGGCACGAGCTTCTTCTGGGGCGACCGGGTCTTCGGCAAGGAAAGCGATATCCTGGCCGCGGAAAATCCGCTGCAGATGGAGGAATTCGATGGCCTGAGTGGAAAGGGGGCGGCGTTTCGGCAGAGTTTCCTCTTCAAGGATTGGAGCTTGAGCTACGCCGATGATTGGGGAGGGATACAGCTTGGTGAGCTGTGGCTTCAGGATGGGAAATGGATTGATGATGAGGCATTTGCCGATCCCACCGCGGTTCCCGCATGGCACGACAGCGAGTATCAACCCGCCAGTCCGGTCATCGCGGCTACCGGCGGGACGGGAGGAACTGCCGGCCTGCTGAATCAAACCGGGGCGTACGGGGACCGCTTGTTCCAGTGCATCCGCACTTCACCGCCCCTGTGGAAAGAGATTCCGGGCCATGGCATCGGTTCCGAGAATTTCATCCGTCACGACACGTATCAACAAATCGAGGGCTACTCGCAAAGACGAGCTCGCCTTAACCTGGCCATCACCCAGCCCGGGATCGAGGTAGATGGCGATCTGGTGCCGGACTTCCGCTGCACGCTGTTCCCTTCCGGCACGAGCCACGGGGAGTATTTCTATTCTACCGATGGCCTTTGGGAGAATGGGAACGAAGCTATCTTTGTCAACCTAGGACGTTATGCTCTTCCTGAAGACCAGCGCTGGTATCTTCTCGTAAGATCGCATGGATTCGACGTCGGCACCTATGTCTCCGAGCGATCCACGGACGATCCGGTCAATGCCGGGGCATTCACGCTTATCTCGGGCAGCGCTACAGGGAGTCCCATCCTCAGGGTGAACCAACGGGAGCAAGTCGTCCCGGATCTGCTGCCGGCACGGGTCAGGCAGGTTGCGGACGACCTTACGTTCCAGGATTCGTCGAGCGTCCGTCTTATCAAGAACGACAACTACGGCTCGGATCTCGCGTTGTGGAACGAGACCCGCGGATACTACCAGAAGCTCCGCATCCGCGGCGGCGATAGCGAGGAAGCCTTCATCCTTGCCACTCCTCTGGCGCTATCCTCTCCCCCTGCCAATGGTGTCGCCGGCACGTCGCAGGTCGAAAGCGCCACCGCCTTGAGTCCGGTGGAATCGGACGGAATCGTGGTTTGTTCGGTTACCGGCAGCGACGGACAGGTGCATGTTCACGTGCCCGTAAACGCCGGGGACGCCACCTACACCTGGGTACAGAAGGCCCAGGATGCCTGCATGCAGGATCTCTCCTTCACGGATTACTATTCCGCCCATGCATCCGGCGAGCAACTGGTCGTGACGAAGCTCCAGGAAGCGGCGAACGATCCCACGCTAAACGTTGCCTTCCTGAATGCCCCCGCCCCCGATACCCCCGGCATCACGCCCACGCAGTTCAGCACCAATACCATTGCGGGCGTCGCGCCGATTCCGGGCACGGCCGGATTCCCGGGACAACATGCCGTGGTCAACGAAAACGCCGTTTACATCTGCGTGCGGGAAAATCCCGTCAAGTGGATCGCCCATTGACCGCCATAACGTAACACTTCATGAAACTCGAGGACCTCATCCGATCCGCGGCGAATGTCGCCACTTCCGCCACGAATGCCGCCGCCGTCGATCTTTCCGCGGCGGACAAGACCTTCGACTCCCCCACCCGCGGTCTCTGGATCGGCACCGGCGGGGATGTCTCCGTGCAATTCGCTCTCGGCGGCCGGGCCGTGCTGGCGGGCGTGCCGGACGGCACCCTGCTGCCCGTGGCCGTCACGACCGTGATCCGCACCACCACCACCGCCGCGAATATCGTCGCCCTCTTCTGATGCCAAGTTACGGAATCCATCTCGGGGGCGGGCTCGGTCTGGCGCGCGCGCGGGGCCGCGGCATGCCCGGCGGCGCACCGGCGGAGCCGCCCGTACTTGTTTCCCTGCCCCAGATCAGCGGGCCCGGCGCGGCTGGAATCCCCCACGCCGGGAGCAACGGAACGTGGACCGGCTCCGGAATCTCCTACGCCCGCGCATGGCTGCGGGACGGGGTGGCGATTCCCGCAGCCACCGGGATCTTCTACACCCCCGGGGCGGCGGATTTCGGGCTCGATCTTGTCCTCCGCGTCACCGCCTCGAATGCCGCGGGCAGTGCCAGCGCGGACAGCGACCCGCTGTTCATCGCGCACGATCTCCCCGCGAATCTCGAAGCCCCGGATCTGGACACTTCCGGCGGCAGCTACGCCTGCACCGCGGGGGGTTGGTACGGGAATCCCACCGAATACGCCTTCCAGTGGTTCATCGATGGCGCCCCTCTCCCCGGGGAAACCGCCAGTGTCCTCGCCGATCAGGAAGCGCTCTTCCACGGGGCGAATCTCCATTGCCGCGTCACCGCAGGCAATCTCTCCGGCAGCGCCTGGGCGGACTCGGAGGTCTTCACCTACATCGTCTTTCCGCCGTCAAATACCGGCGCTCCCGTGGCATCCTTTTCCGGCGGGCAATATTCCTGTACCGACGGAACGTGGAGCGGCACGGTGGGCGGATTCTCCTACCAGTGGTATCTGGATGAAATCGTCATTCCGGATGAAACCGCTGCCATTCTGGCGGACACCGGCGTCCTCGCGGACGGCGGATCGCTCCACTGCGTCGTCTCCGCTTACAATATCGGCGGCACCACGGAGGCGAGCTCGAATACCCTGGTCATCCCCGCGCCGCAGACTCCGCCGGTGAATACCGGGCCGCCCGTCATCGCCCTCTCCGGCACCGCATATTACCTCGCTTCGGAGGGCGTCTGGAGCGGTTTCGTCGATACCTACGCCTACCAGTGGACCGCGGATGGAAGCCCCATCCCGGGCGAAACGGAGCCGGACTTCACCGACACCGCCGCCCTGGCGGAGGGCGTGCAGATCCGCTGCACCGTCACCGCCGCGAATGCCCACGGCTCCACCCCCGCGGACTCGAATGCCATCGCGCACGAGGCCATCTACTACGGCACCGTGTACTGGCTGGACAATTCCGACAACGAGGACGGCTTCCGCATCGAGTGGGGCACGGACGGCATCGCCTTCCCCTCCAGCGTCACGGTCGCACCCGGCCTCGCATCCCACGCCATCCCCTTCCCGGACCCCGGCACGTACCAGGTGCGAGTCGTCGCCTTCAATGCCGTTTCCGGGGATTCCGCTCCCAGCAATACCCTTTCCATCACCGTTTCGTAAAACATGGCCACCGGAGACATCATAGCAGTCAGGATCGCGCCGGAAGGCTGGTTCGCGGAGATCGAGATCGAAGGCTTCGCCACCGGCGCCGCCTACGACTTCGGCTGGGCGGAGGGCAATGTCCCCACCGCGAAGACCCCCTACTTCACCGTCGTCTCGGAGGGCTTCGATACGGCGGGGAATGCCACCACCGTCACCCGCACCATCCATGCCACCATCCAGCAGCGGAAGCCTTACCCGGACGATGCGCTAAATGACGAAAGTATCGTCGCCGGGAAGCTCGTCTTTCAGGCAGTGCTCTCGGAATTCATCTACGATGACGACAAGGCCGGCGGCCCCGGCACCTCCGGCACGGACCCGGTCTTCACCGCGCCCGCGGGCTGGGTGACCAGCGGCGCCACGCCGAGCAATGCGGTCGCGGACTTTCCCGTGACGAACAACTCCGCGCTGGATTACCCCGTTCCGATCGCGAACTGGACGCGGCCGGATTACGAGAGGCTTAGTACCCGCGCCCTGCGCCTCGGCGCCATCGGCTTCCACGCCTCCGGCCGGAACCAGCGCCCGCTGGCCTGCGTGAAATTCACCGCCACGAACGGCAGCCAGACCGCGAATGCCACCGTGGCCGCACCTGCCATCGATGCCGCCCTGGACGACGCGAACCCGGTCATCGAATACATCGGAAACCTCGACCTCACCGGCTTCGCCGACAATAGCGTCCTGACCGCGAATTTCCAGGCCTACCCCATCATCGGGGATGCGGATTCGGTGTATGATTCCGCCGCCGGATCCCCCACCGCGGCACTCAACAAGTACACCCTGCCGCAGACCTACCTGCTGGATGTCGCGGGCGCGCGCGGCTACCCCATCTGCGTGGTGAACCCGGCGGCCGCATCCGGCAGCGGGGCGGTCTTCCCCGCGGACGAGCCGACCCACCGCACGAATGCCGCGGCCAATCCCTACCCCACCCTGGCGAAGGCCATGGCCGCGCTCTCCGCCTACCTGGGCGCGAACCACGGCCGCACCCACCTGGCCGGCGCCACCATCTACCTGGCGGCGGGCACCCATGAGTTCACAGGCGGCACGGAGGCGAACGGCCTGCCCGCCACGGACGGCAAATGCTGGCTCTGCATCCGCCCCCTGCCCGGGGCCTCCGGAGTGCTCTGCACCGGGGATTCCGGCGGAGACCGGCTCATCCCCGCATACGCGATCAAGCTGGAGGGCCTGGAGTTCACCCGCGGCTCGGATACCGCATTCTTCCAGGGCGTGGACGGCCGCCTGCTCACGCTCGGCTGCACCTTCGCGGACACCCGCGGCACCGTATCCGGCAGCTCCGCGTTCGAGAATGCAGGCACCGCCTGGCACGTCCGCTCGGAGTTCAATCGCGTGCCGCCCGGCACCTCCAGCTACCGCGGCTGCTCCTTTCCGGAGGGGGAAAACCTCGGCCGCAGGGTGCTCATGCTCGGCTGCCACTGGCGGCAATACGGCACCCCCGCGGCGGGCATTTTCCAAAACTCCACCGGATCGGGAAATGCCAGCGACGGCGTGATCCTGGCTTACAGTACCGTGCACGATTGCGACTTCGGCGTGGCGGAGTATCCCGGCGTCGGCAGCGGCGTCTTCGCCCAGGGCATCGCCGTCGTGCAGAATGTCCTGGAGTGGGCCTCCGGCAGCGGGGAGCGCCTCATGCGCCTGGCCGCGGACGGCAATGAAACGGAGACGCACAACTGCGTGATCGCCCACAACACCATCGCGGGCGAGCTCTGCAATGTCTTCTATCAGGACACCCCGCAGACGCGGAAGCCGCACCTCGGCCACGTGATGATCCTGAATGTCACCCGCTCCCTGGGCAGCAAGACGGATGACTTTGCGGACGACGGCCGCTGCACGGGAAATTGGCCGGTTTACAACGGCTGCGGCTGCATCGGGAACCGCGTCTCCGGCGGGGCCTTTCCCACCCGCTTCCGCGGGCTCTACAGCCGCGCGGGCACGGGCGATCCGGGGGATTCCACGTTTCTCACCATGGGCTTCCTGGACGACCGCTCCTTCACCGGCAGCGGCACGGGCGGCGGGGACTACCACCCGGCCCAGGTCTCCGCCATCAAGCACATCCCCGCGCCGCAGATGCTCCAGTGGGACCTCGCCGGGGCCCCGCGAGCCGCGGTGGATGCCGCCGGGGCCTACCGCTACGAGCGGGATTCCTTCGTGCCGCTCGCGCCCACGCGCCTGCGGCTCTCCCCCTCCCTCTTCATCTTCGAGGAGGACTTCGAGGGCACGGGCGCTCCCGCGGGCTGGACCACGGATGCCGCGGGATGGAATTTCGATTACACCGCCGCCCCGCTACGCGGCGCGCAATCGCTCTCCGTCACCGGCTCCAGCACCGGCACCCTGCGCGGGGTTTACACCCCGGCCATCGACTTCCCGGACCACGGCAGCATTTGGGGCATTTACCTGATCGTCCGCATGGCCGCCATCGCCACCGGCGGCACGGGTCGCTTCATGGAAGTACGGCGCGCATCGGACAATGCGATCCAGAATATCCTGCGCGTGAATACCTCCGGCATGCTCTCGATCGCGAACGGCACGGACGCGGGCTCCACCGGCAGCTACGACATGAACGGCAAGGGCGAGGTCCACCTGTGGCTGCGGCGGAATGCCGACGGATCCCTCTCCGGCTGGGCGAATACCAGCGCCTCCCACCCCGGCGGCGCGGCCATGATGACGGGCACGGCCTCCAATACCGGCAAAGCCGGAAACCTGCACATCGGCGCCGCGCGCTCCATGAACATGATCGTGGACACCCTGCGCGTGCAGGACAGCGAGATCGGCAGCGATCCGGTGTGAACCGGAACAACAAACCATCCAGCCAGGCAGGGTCGGACGTCCCGGCCGACCGCGGGCGGTCCCCTGCCGCCCGCCCTACCTTCACTTCCCCGGACGCGCGTCCCTACCCCTACCCGCGGGACGCACGTCCCTACCCGAAAAGACACGCCACACCATCCTTCTCCATGTCCCGCACCTTCATTCTATTTCCCATCCTCCTCCTCGCCTCCTGCGCGCCGGAGCCGGGCACCCTGCCGCGGCACGTGCCGCTGGAGGCCCCCCCGAAGGCCCGTCCGGTGGAAACCGCCGCCGTGCGCAGCAGCACCGCCGCCGCCGCGCGCGAGGGCACCCTGGCCTCCGCCCGCGTGGAAAAAATTGCCGCCGAAGTCCGGACCCTGGAAACCCACCTGGACGCCGCCGTGAAAGAAGCCGACCGCCTCCGCAAACAAAAATCCGCGGACGAACGCGAGCTGGAGCAGATGTGGCAAAGCCTCACCGGGATCCAGCAGCGCCACGACGCCCTGCACACCGAGACCGAGGGCGCGAAACAGGCGCTGGACCGCCAGAAGGCCGCGCACGCCCGCACCGGCCGCGAGCTCGCCGTGCTGGAGAAGGCCGCGCGGGATCTCGGCATCGAGGCCGCCCTGCTGCGCTCGAATCTCTCCACCGCGGAGAAACTCCGCGCCAGCACCGGGCAGGCCCTGGAAAGCGCGAATGCCAGCGCCGCCGCGCACCTGAAAAAATCGCAATCCCTCGGCGGGGAGCTCCGCGTCTTCCGCATCGCCGCCGGCATCCTCGTCCTCGCCGCCCTGGCCTGGCTCCTCGCCCCACTTTTGAAACGCACGCTCTTGCCATGAATACGATCAACGAAACGTCCATCACCATCCTGAAATACCTGCTGAACAAGGCCGCCGCCATCGTGCTGCTGCTGGGCCTCATGCACTGGTACCACGCCCTGCCCTCCGGGGAGGAAGCGGCCACGCCCTTCGCGGAGCTGATCTACCTCTCCATCCTCGTCACCGGCAGCACCGTGGCCGCGCCGCTGGTGCGCCTGCTCGTCTTCCCGGAGGCCGCCGCCTACGCGGAGACCGGGAAGCTGAAGCGCGAGCTGCGCCTGGCCGCGCCCTCCCCCGCCCTGCGCCACTACTGGTTCGCCACCGCCGTCTCCTACCTCCTCGTCATCGCATGCGCCGCCACCTTGCAGCATTGATCGCCGCGCTGCTGCCGCTTTCCGCCCCGGCGGAGACGCTGCAGGAGAGCCGCTGGCGACGCGCCGCCGTGCCGCCCCACCGCGTGAAGCAGGTGGACGCCATCGTCGCCCGCATCCTGGCAAACCGCACGCGCTACCAGGCCGTGGCGGGGAAAACCGGCGTGCCCTGGCACGTCATCGCCGGGCTGCACAATATGGAAGCCTCCGGCTCCTTCGCGAAGCACCTGCACGAGGGCAGCCCGCTCAGCGGCCGCACCCGCCACGTGCCGAAGGGCCGGCCGAAGCACGGCAAGCCGCCCTTCACCTGGGAAACTTCCGCCATCGACGCCCTGCTCCACGACCGCATGCACCGCGTCCGCTGGACCTCGCTCGATGCCGCCCTGTACGCCTGCGAGCGCTACAACGGCCTGGGCTACCTGCGGCACCACCCGCAGGTCCCCACCCCCTACCTCTGGAGCCACACCACGCTCTACACCCGCGGCAAGTACGTCGCGGACGGCAAGTGGAGCTCCACCGCCGTCTCCGCCCAGACCGGCATCGCCGCCATCTGGAAGCGCCTGGAGGCGAAACGACAACTCACCCTTCCACGATAAGACATCCCATGGCACCCCGCAATCTCCAGGAAAAAGGCATCAACTTGAATACCGTCCTCCTCGTCCTGGGCGGCATCGTCAGCACCATCACCATCGGCAAGGTCCTCCTGCCCCTCGCCGTCGTGCCCGGCCAGGTCCAGGCCGTGGGGGATTCCGTGAAGGAAGTCCGCCGCGACGTGGACGCCGTCGCCCGCGTCCAGGCCGTCCAGACCGAGGCCCTGAAACGCCTCGCCGACATCGCCGCCGAGACCCAGAGCACCCGCCGAGAAGTGGACCGCCACGGCGCGGAGATCCAGGAGATCAAGCGGCGGCTGGAGAGGGTGGAGGGGAGGTAAGTTCAACCAGCCATGCTGCTCAGGTGAACGCCTTTTAGCCGCGGCTAGTGGAAAAAGGCATGCTTCCCTGACGGAAAAAAGATTACGTGCTCGACGAAGGTTCTAGAATACGTTTCCTCGGAGCCCGGCGACAAAGCCTCCAGATGTCAATAGAATTTCCAGATCTCAGTAGCTCGTCAATTGCTGGCCTGACAGCCTGTGGCGTCGTGTCCACCAAGGACGCTAAATTGAAGGCTTGGCTCAATGAGGACCGGCACGAGGTCGCCCAGTACAAAAAAGGCGGCGAGGTTCATTTTGTACGCTTGGTAACGGGAGCATATAAAACTAACCACTTCCATCTGGAGGTGGCCAGGAAATTTATGTTCCCCTCCAACAAACAACCCGTCTCCACAAAGAAAATCACAGAATTCAAGGAACTGACCAATAAGGTATTGGGCGCAAAAATGGATATCAGCGCTCGAGCTGATTTTGTTGTAAAATTTGAAGACCTCCCCAAAAATGGAGTCATAAGATTACTTTCCAGCAAGACAGAGGTGGCAGGCATGAGCATAAAACTCAAAAGTGGCACTCTCGACGTCTCAGGATCTCGAATAAAAGAGGTATCTTGGCAAAGGCAAGAAGAAGCCGTTTTCATCTCTTTGAAGCAAGACCTAAATGATATCGCCGACGAAGCTTACCTCCTAGATCTCCAAGCAACCATGGATAGATTTTTTAGGGGATTGGTACTTCATCAGCCCGAACTCACTCCCGACCAATGAAGACCAGCCGAGGCCACCTTAGCCATGCAGATAGGCAGTCTCTTTGGAGACAGAGCGGCAAGGAGCATTACAGTTTCTTTGATCTGATCGGCGGTTTCCATATCGATCCGCCTGCGATTCCCCACCTTGCCTATCCAGCAGACTCCGAAATTGAAGAAGAAACCGAGAGGTTGGCTGCGACCATTAATTCATTCGCGGGCAGCTACCGTGAAAGACTCAATAGCGAGGTTC
>CBFGVD010000045.1:0-11935 GCA_965651965.1 uncultured Verrucomicrobiaceae bacterium
GGCATCGGTCCCACCAACAGCGGCAGATCCGAACGCCTGCTCGACAATTCGCTGATAGTCACCGACGCCACCACGGGCACGATTTACCTGAGCTGGCTTTTCCAAACCGGCAACGAGAACGCCGCGGCGCAACCTGCCGTGTATCAGACCCTGGGACTGTGGAACGGCACCGGCGGGACCGACGCAAACCGGGATTTCGAAGCGGGCGTCGCCAGCGGTGATTTCGCCACCGGAAACTACGGCTTCCGGTTGAACAACAGCGGCAGCTCCGTAGGAAACCTCGGCGTGGCCGCGGATGCGGATGTCCACCTGTTCGTGGCGAAGTTCGTCCTCGGCGCCACCGCGGGCAGCGACAGCGTGACGATGTGGCTCGATCCCACGCTCGGCGGCGGGGATCCGACCGGCGGGGTGAGCTTCAGCGGTACCGACATCGCCTTCGACCGCCTGGTTTTTTCCGACTACGCCAGCAACTCCTCCGCATGGGACGAAATCCGCTGGGGCACCGATTTCAACTCGGTGACCGTGCCGGAGCCCGCCTCCGCATTGTTGGGCTCGCTGGGCGTGTTCGCGTTGTTGCGCCGCCGCCGGAGCTGAACCGCGCCGCTTCCATCCGGATGTCCCGCCCGATCTTTCACGGGCGGACAAACGATTTCCCCGATCTTCGATCTCATTTTCCGTGAAACACTTTTCGCAATCGCTTTTCAGCGCGGGACTTCTGCTGCCCGCGACCGGCCTGGCCGCCATTATCGGCCAGGATTCCTTTTCCGCCTACACCCTGGGAGCGGAGCTTCCCGGCCAAGGTCCCGCCATCGCCGGCTACGTCGGCACCTGGGCGGATGTCGCATTCGGCGACGCCGAGCCCGCCGTGGTGGCGGGCAGCCTGAACTATGCCGGAGCCAACTATGCCCCCGGCGGCGGGGAAAAAGTGGGCAAAGGCCCCGATACGGCGGGCATCGCTGCCGCGAATTCGGGCCGGGTGGAACGCTTGCTGGACAGCGCCCTGGCGGTCACCGATGCCAGCACCGGCACCCTCTACCTGAGCTGGCTTTTCCAGACAGGAAACGAGAACACGGCCGCGAATCCCAATACCTATCAGGCCCTCGGCCTGTGGAACGGCACCGCCGGTAACGACGGCTTGCGCGACTTCGAGGCCGGCATCGCGCTCGGAGACTTCGGCACGCCGAACTTCGGTTTCCGCGTCGATAACAACACGCCGGCCGACCTGAACGTCGCGCCCGATGCCAACGTCCACCTGATCGTCGTCAAATTCACGCTGAGCGATGCGGCCGCGGGCGACAGCGTCACCGTATGGATCGATCCCGCGCTGGGCTCGGGAGAGCCTGCCGGCGGCGTGTCCGTCAGCGGCAAGGATCTCGCGTTCGACCGCCTGGTGCTTTCCGACTATGCCAGCAACTCGGCTTACTGGGATGATATCCGCTGGGGTACCACTTTCGACAGCGTGACCACGGAGACCGTGCTGCCGTCGATCCCCGTATTCGAAGCCCAGCCGCAGACCTACTTCGGATTCGTGGGTGACGACGCGACGCTTCAGGCGGGTGCCGTCGCCGCGCCCGCGCCCGAATACCAGTGGCAGAAGTCCGCGGACGGCGTGAACGGCTGGGAAGACATCGACGGCGCCACCGCGAACACACTGCAGATTCCTTTCGCGGCGTATGCCGACAACGGTTTCTACCGGGTGACTGCGACCAATACGAACGGCTCCGTCACGAGCGAGGTCGCCCAGGTGGACCTGGTTTATCCCGAGCCGGAAATCATCACGCAGCCTGCCTCGGTGGCCGCGGAAGAGGGCGCGACGGTGGTCCTGGCTGTAACGGCAAGCGGATTGGGCAATCTGACCTACCAATGGTTCAAGGATTTCCAGCCGCTCCCGGGCGAAACGCTCGAAACGCTTACCCTCTCCGGGGTCGATGCCGGGGATGCGGGGACATACTCGGTGGAAATCACGGACGACGCCGCGGAAGCGGACGGGCTGCCGGCCCCGGTCGCCTTCTCCGCGCTCGCCGTGGTCACGGTTTTCGAACCATGGGACGGGCTCGTGAGCCACGAGGCGTTCGATGTGAGCACGGACTATGCTCCGGGACCATTGGTCGGCCAGAACCCGCCGGTCTCCGGCTATCAGGATCCTTGGGCGATCACCAATGGCTTCGGCCCCGTCTCCCCGGCGGTCGCTTCCGGTCCTCTGGTTTATCCGAATCCGCTCTATCTTGGATCCAGCGGCGGCAGTGTCTCCACACCGGCCGATGCCGGAGCGATCGACGAAACCAATGCCGGTCGGGCGGGCCGCCTGCTGGAGCCGGGGCTGATCGTCACGGACACCACCACCGGAACCCGCTATCTGAGCTGGCTGTTCCAGTCCGGCTTCGAGAACGCCGCGCCGGATCCCCAGGTCTATCAGACCTTGGCTTTTTTCAACGGCGCGCTGGGGACGGACGGGAACCGGAATTTCGAAGCGGGAATCGCCGTGGGAGCCGCGGATTTCAACACCACGGACTTCGCCTTCCGGCTCGATAACAATACCGGCATGGTCGGCGCTCTCGGAGTTCCTTCGGATGGCAACGTGCATCTGTTCGTCGCGAAATTCGAACTCGGGACCGAGCCCGGCAGCGATAGCGTCACGGTGTGGATCGACCCCGCTCTGGGCACCGGCGAACCGGCGGGCGGAGTGACCGTCGCGGGAGCCGACTTGCAGTGGGACCGCATCGCGTTCTCGGACTATGCCAGCGATTCTTCCCGCTGGGATGAGATCCGCTGGGGCTCCACTTTCGACAGCGTGACCCTCAATCCCAATCCGCCGGATAACTTCGCGGCCTGGATCGGAGGTTTCAACGTGGGCGCATTGGATGGCCTGGAGGACGACGCGGACGGCGACGGCATCAAGAACGGCATCGAGAACGTCTTCGGCACCGATCCGACGGTCGCCAGCCAGGGTGTAACGGCGGTCTCCTCGTCCGGAGATACCGTCACCTTCCGCCATCCGCAGGCAGGGCTTCCGGCCAGCGATATCACCGCAGCTTACCGCTGGTCCACGGATCTCGAGGCCTTCCATGCCAGCGGGGAAACCAGCGGAGCGACGACGGTGAACATCACCCGGACGCTGAACACGCCTTCGGCAGGCATCACCACCGTGACCGCCACCATCACCGGCACCCGGCCTCCGGAGCTGTTTCTGACCTTGGAAGCCACCTTGACCCCTTGATTCTTTGCTCCGCTTCCGGCGTGCGCCTTCCGACGTAGATGGGTTCACGGGGGGAAGGCGTACGAAAGCGGAGCGCCAGCCGGAGCGGGGACGCCCGCTCCGGCATTTTTATCCCCATCCTACCGTTTACGATGACCTTGATCCGAGTCTCCGCGCTGTCCGCCTGCATGCTCCTGCCGGCGGCAGCACAATACTTGAGCAGAGAGCCCTTCGCCGCCTACGCGCCCGGCATGGAACTACACGCGGCAGGCGATCCCGCGGTGTCCGGCTATGCCGGCCCGTGGAACGACATCGATTTCGGCAGCTCGGAGCCTGCCGCGGTGACAGGTTCCCTGGTGTATGGAGATCCCCTCTATGCCGGGTCGTCCGGCGGCCGGGTGGCAAAAGGCAGCGACCCCGGCGGCATCGCGGCCGGAAACTCGGGCCGCGTGTACCGCATGTTGGACGCGGCCCTGCAGGCACAAGACAACACCGGGGGCACGATTTATCTTAGCTGGCTCTTTCGCACCGGAAACGAGAACGCAGCGGCCGACGCCAATACCTATCAAACGCTCGCGCTCTACGATGGCAACACCGCGGACGCGAACCGGAGCTTCGATGCCGGCATCGCGGGCGGGGATTTTTCGACCGGCAATTATGCCTTCCGCGTTAAAAACAGCGCCTCGTTGAGGGGAAATCTCGGCACGGCCGCGGACACCGCCGTCCGGCTCTTCGTCGCCAAGTTTAGCCTCAGCCCTTCGGGCAACGGCGACAGCGTTACCGTCTGGCTCGATCCACCGCTTGGCGGCGGCGAACCGGCGGGCGGGGTAACCCGGGGCGGGTTCGATCTCCGGTTCGACCGGATCGCCCTCTCCGATTACGCCAGCAATTCTTCCGCCTGGGATGAAATCCGCTGGGGCACCTCTTTCGACAGCGTCACCGTCCTGCCCGCACAACCCTTGTTCCTGCAGCAGCCCGCGAGCCAGGTCCGGCAGGTCGGCGAGACCATCACCTTCACCGCGGATGCCGTGGCGGCTCCGGCTCCCGCCTTCCAATGGCGCTTCTCCGCGGACGGCGATTCCTGGTCGGAGATTCCCGGTGCCACCGGACCGGTGCTATCCATCGGCTCGGCACCTTATTCCGCGGCCGGATCCTATCAGGTGATCGCGACGAATGTGAACGGCTCGGTCCCGAGCGATGTCGCAACCTTGAACCTCGCTTTTCCCCCGCCGGAAATCACCCTCCAGCCGGCGCCCGCGGGCGCGGAGGCAGGCGAGACCGTGTCATTCACCGTGGCCGCCACGGGCCTCGGTACCCTAAGCTACCAGTGGTTCAAGGGTGGGGAGGAAATTCCGGGCGCCACCGCCGCCACCTTCACCCTGGACTCCGTCTCCGCCGCGGATGCGGGGGTTTATACCGTTTCCGTGACCGACGATGCACCCGTTTCCGCCGGGCTACCGCCGCTGTCGGCGGTATCAGCCCCCGCGCTCCTGATCCTCGGGGATCTGGCCGACTATGAAGCGGGCCTTACTTTCCGGCTCTACGACATCCGGGAAGAGATGGATCAGCTCTACCCGCTGGTTCCGGGCCAGACGCCGAATGTCGATCAGAAGCGCGGCACCATCGATTGGGCGGGCGGCGGCGATTTCGCCGGATACGAGCGGGAGTTCGTCGTGGAATGCTTTGCCGATCTCTTCGTCCCGGCAGCAGGCCGGTATGAATTCCGCCTGAGCTCCGCGGATGGCTCGGAGCTCTGGCTCGGCGACGCCCTGGTGATCGACCATGACGGAGAGCATGCCGCGACCCCGGCCACCGGCGGCATCACGTTGGAAGGCGGCCTGCATCCGCTGAAGCTGCGGTTTTTCCAGAATAGCGGAGACGTGTCGCTGAAGCTCGAATGGCGCCCGCCCGGCGCGGCGGATTTCGCCACGGTGCCCGCCTCCTCATTTCTCACCGTCGCCGGCGTCACCCGTGTCGTCGCCCCCGGCAAAAAGAACGTGGTCCGGCCCGGCGACGGCTCCCGGCCCGGCAGCGGCCAGCCCCTGGATGCCGTACACCCCTCGTGGCGGGTCACGACCGTCCACCCCTCGTCGTTCACGCCGAAGGTCGGCGCGATGGCGGTCCATCCCGCGGATGGCCGGCTGTTCGTCGCCACCTTCAATCCGAACCAGAACCACACCCCGGACCCGCTACCCGGGGGCGACGGCAAAGTCTGGGCCCTTTCCAACGTGCAGGGCGATGATCCCGAGGCAGTAACGGTCACGGAAGTGGCCTCCGGCCTCTCGGAACCGCTCGGCATGGCCTTCGTGGATGGCGAACTCCATGTCTCCCAGCGCATGTCGATCACCCGGCTGCGCGACACCGATGGCGACGGATACTATGAAACCAAGAACAACATCGGCGGCGGGTGGACTTCCGACAACTACCACCATTTCCACTTCGGCCTGATCGAGCGCGACGGCTTCGCTTATAGCACGCTCTCGACCTCGATCCACTTCGACTATCCCGGTCTCAACGGTCCGAACCCGCCGAACCGCGGCACCTTGGTCCGCACCCGTCTCGCCACCGGAGAAGTCAGCTACCTCGCGGGCGGCCTGCGGACGCCGAACGGCCTTTGCTTCGGCCCGGAGGGAGAAATCTTCCAGACCGATAACCAGGGTGCCTGGCAGCCCGCCTCTCGCCTCAATCATCTCCGGCAGGGCCATTTTTACGGCCACTACAACAATACGGACGGCGGCGGCAGCCCGAGCCTCTTCTCCGACCTGCCGGCGACTCCCCCGGCGGTCTGGTTTCCCCAGAACGAGATCGCCAACTCCCCGTCGCAGCCCCTTGCCATACCCGGCGGTCCCTTCGCGGGCGACTTGTTGGTGGGCGACATCACGCTCGGCGGCATCAACCGCGTGTCGCTGGAGAAGGTGCGGGGCATCTGGCAGGGCTGTATCTATCGCTTCACCCAGGGCCTGGAAGGCGGCGTCAACCGGCTGGCTTGGGGGCCGGGCGGCACGCTCTACGTCGGCTGCATCGGTGCCACGGGGAATTGGTCGTGGAACGGCACGACCACCGGCCTCCAGCGGCTCACGCCGAAGCCGGGAAATCCCCTCACCTTTGAAATCGCGAAAGTTTCGGCCACCCCTGCCGGCTTCGAGATCGCCTACACCAAGCCGATCCCGCGGGACATGCTGGAGACCACCGCGAACTACACCGTGAAGCAGTGGTCCTACCAGCCGACCGCCGCTTACGGCGGCGCGAAGATCGGGGAGGAAACCCTCTCCGTCGGCAGTGCCACCGCTTCCGCCGACCGGACCAAGGTCAGCATCGTCGTTCCCGGTCTCCGCGAGGGGCGGGTGGTCTATCTCAAGAGCGACCCCGTGTCCGACGACGGCTCGGCAATCCTTTCCAGCGAGGTTTGGTACACGCTTAACAAGATCCCCGGAGGCCCTTACGACCTGCGGCTCGACCAAAGCAGCGTGCCCGAGAATGAAGCGGCGGGGACGCGGGTCGGGACGCCTTCCGCGGAGCACGATACGGCGGGGGAAACTGTCGTTTTCTCCCTGCCGGAAGGCACGGCGGACAACGCTTTCTTCACCCTGGCAGGCGGCGAACTCGCGACGGCCGGGGCCTTCGATCACGAGCTCCGGAACTCCTATCAGGTCCGCATGCGCGCTACGGACGAAGCCGGGCTCTTCTCCGAGGCTGACTTCACCATCCAGATCGCCGACGCGGCGGCGGAGCATGCGCCCCGCCGCATTCTCCTGACCAATGCGGTGCTACCGCCCGATCATGCCGCCGGAGCGCTGGTCGGGCGCATGTTGACGGATGACGAGGACTTGGGCGACCTGCAGCACGCGTCTTTCCCGCCGCCCGCATCTCCCGCGGAGGCATGGGAATCCTTCGGCTACGCTTCCGGCGCTTCCTTGGCCGGGCAAGGCGGCGGTTCCGGCTTCTCCGCCGCCTGGGAAGTCTCCGGCACGACACCCGCGATACCCGCGGGCTCGCTCTCCTACACCGATGCTTCCGGGATGGCCTTGCATGCCTCGGGTAATCGCGGCTTCTCGTCGCCGCTTTCCCGAAACCATCGTCCTCTGGAAACCGCCCGCGGGGCCGACGGCACGGTGAGCTATGCCAGCTTCCTCGCGGATCCCGCGGCCGACGTGCATTTCTGGGGCGTGGAATTCTGGGACGGTGCCGCGGACGACCCGAACCGCGTGCTCCAGATCGGCAACGAGAATGGCTTCGGCGTACGGGTCCGGAACGGCACCAACAAATTTTTCGCGTCGCCCGGCGGAGGCCTGCATTTCTTCGTGGTGAAGGTGGAACATATCCCGGGGAACGACCGCGTGTCCGTCTGGATCGATCCTCCGCTCGGCGCGGAGCCTCCCATCCCGGATCTGCTCTTCGAACCCGCCGAAACCGGCGGGTCGGTCGCTTTCGACCGCATCGGCTTCAGCGATTATGTGGCGACATCCGCTCCCTCGGTCGATGAACTCCGGATCGGCGGCAGCTGGGCTTCGGTCACGCCGCACCAGGCGGCTTTTCCCCGGTTCGAGTTCGTGGCCGGAGAGGGGGACGACGACAACGCCTCGTTCTCCATCCAAGGTGCCCGGCTTGCCGCCGCGGCGGTACTGCCGGAGGGACTTCGCTCGGTCCGGGTGAGGGCGACCGACAGCGCGGGCCTATCCTTCAGCCAGGCACTGCGGGTGTGGGTGGGGGACGGAAGCGCGGACAGCAATGGAGACGGCGTGTCGGATGGCGAGGCGGTGCGATTGGGGCTCGATCCCTTGGGGGAAGGAGCGGAGAAGGCCTATTTCGGAGGGTTCGGCGGAGGAGCCTCCCTGGTTGCCGAGCCCGGGCTGTTCCACCTCGAAGCTCCGGCCCTGCCGAATGCCTTGTACTGGCTCGAGCGTTCGCCCGATCTCGTCCAATGGATGATCGAGCCGGGCAGCGTCTCGGTGGCGGAGTCGTTCGCGACTCCCTGGAACAAATGGGAAATCCCGCTGCCATTGGCTGATCTCCGGAAATTCTGGCGCGTCGGCGGCGGCTGGCCGAGCGGCCGGGGGATCGATCCTCTCGCGAACGGTCTGGCAGGTCTCGTTTTCGTCGGGGGTACCGCCGGCTGGAGTTACGACCCCGGTACCGGGATCTTGCGCCATGATACCGCCGCGCCTTCCTCCTGGGTCCATTTCGGCGGCGAGCACCGGGATTTTTTCCTCAGCTTCGAGTACCGCCTCCCGGCAGGCGGCAATGCCGGGGTATTCCTCCGGGCCGCGGACGAGGGCGATCCTTGGCTTACCGGAAGCGAAATCCAGATCACCACCGAGCCGCGCCTGCCGGTTCACTCGACCGGTGCGGTCTATGATCGCATTCCTGCCGAACCTGCGGCCGATGCACGCCACTCGGTCTGGCATCGCGTGGAGATCCTCATGGTCGGCAAGCGGATCCGCGTAGCCGTCGACGGCGTGACCACGGTGGACGAGGCGGATGTCCATTCGGCTTACCCGGACGTGGCTTGGAGCACATCGGGACGGGTCGGCCTGCAGAACGCCCATGCAGCGGGTATTTCGAGCGTGGAATACCGCCGCATGGCACTTGTCCCGATCGGCCAGTGAATCCGTTCCCGGCCCGCCTTTGTTAGAGGGTTTTTTTTGACGCCGGTAACAATAATGTTCAAAAGAACATTATGGACGCCGCGCCCCTCACCGCCCTCTTCATTGATTGCGATTCTTTTTTCGCCTCGGTCGAGCAAATGCTCGACCCTTCCCTCCGGGGATGCCCCGTTGGAGTCGCCCCCGTGGCGGCGGAGACGACGTGCTGCATTTCCGCCAGTTACGAAGCGAGGGCTTTCGGCGTGAAAACCGGCACCGGCATCCGGGAAGCCCGTCAGCTTTGCCCGCACATCCGCATCGTCCCGGCCCGCCCTGCGGAATACATCCGTTTTCATCACCGGGTGGTCGCGGCGGTCGAGGATTGCATCCATGTGGAAGCCGTCCTTTCCATTGATGAAATGTGGGCCCGGCTGCCTTACAATTGGCGGGAGCCGGATTTCGTTCTGAAACTGGGACACCGGATCAAGGCCGCGGTCGCCCGCGAAGCGGGCGAGTTCGTGAAGGTCTCCATCGGGGCCGGGCCGAACAAATATCTGGCCAAGCTCGCCTCCAAGATGCGGAAGCCGGACGGGCTCTTCATCATTCACCAAAAGGATCTCCCTTTCGTCCTCCACGAACTGAAACTTTCCGATCTCACCGGAGTCGGCCGCAGCATGGAGTCCCGCCTCCATGTCGCGGGCATCCACACGGTGGAAACCCTCTGCACTGTCCCCCGCGGCGTCTTGCACCGCATTTGGGGCGGAGTGCTGGGAGACCGGCTATGGTACTTGCTGCGCGGGGTTGAAATTCCCGATCTGGAGACGACGCGCAAATCCATCGGCCATAGCCACGTTCTCCCCCCCGACAAACGCTCTCCGGCCAATGCGTGGCCGATCCTTTGCAAGCTGTTACACAAGGCGGGGGAAAGGCTCCGCTCCCACGGCCTTCTCGCGGGGTCCCTTGCGATGCGGCTCGGCTTCCTTGGAGGGCCCTCCTGGACCCCGGAGCTCCGCTTTCCGGAGAACGATTCCTCCCTCTACCTGATCCGCGCCCTGGAGCGCCTCTGGCGCGATCGCCCCCACCCCCGGCAAAGGCTCATTCAGGTCGGCGTGGTCCTCACCCGGCTTGTGGAGCGGGAGAATCACACTCCGGATCTCTTTGCCGGTACCATCAGCGACATCATGGCCGCGGACGATGCCGACAAGCTCTCCCGCCTGGATTCCGCCATCGACCGGCTCCGTGCCCGCTACGGCCGCCAATGCGTGTACTTCGGCACCGTCCAGGAATCCCGTGAATCCGCTCCCATGCGTATCAGCTTCAACCATGTCCCGGACCTCGCGCTGGAAAGCGATATTCCGGTCGAACCGGACCGGACCTGAAACAAGCCGCGGACGCCCTGGAAGTCCCGCGGCTCAGGGCAGAAGGGCGAGACGCCGCAGGTATTCGTACGAATAAATGCCGGTCGAATGCCCGTCCGCCCAGAATAGTTGCAGCGCATAGCCGCCGATGCCCTCGAATCGCGAAAGCTCGAAGCCGCGCGGCCCGATCTGCTGCACCGGCCGGAGCACGCGGCCGAGGGCATCCGGCTCCCCCTGGCAGGCCGCGCAGGGGCAGGCACGGCGCAAGAGGTCGAGAGGCAAATACAATTCCTCGCCTTCTGAAAACCGCAGGGCTAGTTCCGGGCCGATGAGGACCGCATGTTCGAGTTTGTTCATGCCGGGTAAGGACGATAACCGAAAATCGCGGAGCCCACCCGCACGATCGTGGAGCCTTCCAGGATCGCCTGCTCGAAATCCCCGCTCATGCCCATGCTCAAGCCGGGCAGCTCCAGCCCGGACGCTTCGCGCAGCCGGTCACGCAATTCCCGGGTGGCGGCAAACCACCGCCGCGCGTTTTCCGGATCGTCGGGCGGAATCGACATCAGCCCGATGACCCGGAGATTCGCGAGAGCCCCCAGGTCCCCGGTACTGCGGAGCAATTCGTCCGGCGCAAAGCCGCCTTTGCTCTCCTCCTCCGCGACATTGACCTCCAGATACACCGCGGGGCGCTTGCTTTCCTCCCCGGCGATGCGGTCGAGGTGGCTGGCGAGACGCAGGGAATCCACGCTATGAATGGTCCCGAATTCGCCGAGCACCTTCCGGGCCTTGTTCCTCTGGAGCCCGCCGATGAAATGCCAGCGGATCTCCGCGGGAAGCTCCGCGATTTTGGGAGAGGCTTCCTGTTGGCGGCTCTCCCCGAAATCGAGTTGCCCTGCTTGGTAAGCTTCCCGCACCGCTTCCACGGGGAAGGTCTTCGAGACGGCAAGCAGGGCAACCTCCGCGGCCTTTCGTCCGGCCGCGGTACAGGCTTCTTCCATCCGGGCACGGATCCCGGCCAATCGTTCCGCAATGCCCGTCATCGACGATCGAGCAAGCCGGCCATCCGCGCGTTGCGGGTGATCTCCACCAGATCGTTGAGGATCATCATCCCTTCCCGCTTGTGGGGATCCAGCGCGCTGGGCCATTGCGGGGTGTCATCCAGCTCCGCGGTTTCGTCCTTCGCCCGGCGCATGTACTGCTCGTTTTCGGCGGAGGGATCGAAGCTGCGGAGATCCTGGCCCTTCTCGACATCGTCCAGGGTCAGCTTGTAAAACGAGAGCCGCTCCTTGTCCTCCTTCTGGATTTCGGCGAAGCGGGTCTTGCGCTCGGCATTCCTGCGCTGCTGCTGGGCCTCGATTTCATCCAATTCCTTCGTGCGTTCTGCAAGATTGAGCGAAACCTTGTTGTCGCGGATGCGGGCCTTTGCCTTGGCCACGTCCTCCGCGATGTAGGAGAAATCTTTCGAAGCCTCCACCCGCTCCTCGCTCAGTTCCTTGATGCGGGGAAGGAAGAGCTGTTCCTTCTTGAGCGGGGCGAAGTCCGGCGCGCGCGCGATCATATCGTGCTCCAGCGGGTGATCCAGGAACGCTTCTCCCACTTCCAGCGCGTCCGTCAAACTGGGCAGCACCACGTCCGGAATCACACCCATCTTCTGGGTCGAGGAGCCGGAGGGGCGATAGAATTTCTGGATCGTCACTTTCAGGGTGCCCGCCTTGTTCCGCGCCTTGAAGAAGGGCAGCATCCGCCCGATGTCCATCGGCTGCTGGACCGTGCCCTTGCCGAAGGTGGACGACTCGCCG
>CBFGVD010000046.1:0-11915 GCA_965651965.1 uncultured Verrucomicrobiaceae bacterium
CGGTCGATCTCGCTCTTGCGGTAGATCATCGTGTCGTAGGCCACCGGTTCGCCGTCGCGTTCCTCGCGGCCCTTCGGCTGGCCGAAATACACGCCGCCCGTCAGCTCCCGCACGCAGAGCACGTTGAAGCCGTTCGGGATCAGCTCGTTCTTCACCGGGGAGGCATGTGTCAGGGATGGCAGGCACACGCCCGGGCGCAGGTTCGCGAACAGGCCGAAGATCTTGCGCAGCGGCAGCAGGGCGCCGCGCTCCGGTTGGAGTTCCGGCGGCAGGCTTTCCCACTTCGGCCCACCCACGGAGCCGAAGAGGATCGCGTCGCTCTGTTCGCAGGAGGCCACGGTGGCCGGCGGCAGCGGGTGGCCGGTTTCATCGATCGCAGCTCCGCCGACGAGCCGTTCTTCGCGCGCGGTGACGAAGCCGAACTTCGCCTCCACCGCATCGAGGACGCGGAGGGCTTCGGTCATGACTTCCGGGCCGATCCCGTCGCCGGAAAGAACTGAAATGCGGTAGCTGCGAGACATGCGCGGGACGCTAGGGGCCGATTTCCCCGCCGCCAAGAGCGATGTGCTTCCGGCGGTGTCAGCAGTCCGGTACCGTTTCCCGGATCTCAGCGGCTCGCGGCATGGGTGCCGGAGCCCCAGGTCGTCCACCATATCCCGTTGTACTGATCCACGGTCAGCCGGCCGCCGAAGGAATTTCCCGTGCCGGTATCCGCATACAGGATGTAGCGGACATACCGCGGGGTGATGGAGCTTCCATGGTCGATCACCAGGCGGGATACGTAGGGACCGCTGGCCTGGTCAAACAGGGTGAAGGGAACGACCACCGGATTGCCGCCGCCCCCCGTGATGGTCGCCTCTCCGCCGGTGCCCGCCGCGTTGAAAACATAGCTCCGGGTTTGTGCTCCTGCCGTGGTGGTGAAATCGACCGAATACGCCGCCAGCGCCGGATCCGAGAATGCCGGATCTTCCGGATAGCTGACCGCGGCGAATTGGTAGAAGGCTCTCCCGGGGGCCTGGGTTTCGATCCCGGCGGCTTCTTCCACCGCCTCGCCATCCATCGGGATGTAAAGTTGCCCGAGATTCGACCAGGCCGCCAGATCCGTGGAACGGAAGGCGCGGAACTGGGTCCGCGGCGCGAGCGGCGGCGTGAAGGCGACGCTCGCGGCCGCACCCGCGGTCACGGCGAGCGAGATTTCCGGCCGGGTCACCACGGGCAGGCCCTGCGCGTGAATGTCGAAGGCCCCGGCCCCGGCACCCTCGCGGCGGATCGCGATCGATTGGATCACCACCGGCGTCACTGGTTTTTCACCCAGGACCGGGGTATTATTGATCGCGTCCACCACGGCCCGCCCGCCGCTGATCGTTCCGAAGACGGTATGCTTCCCGTCCAGGTGCGGCGTTGCCGCGTCGGTGATGAAGAATTGCGAGCCGTTGGAGACCGGCCCGCTGTTCGCCATCGAGACCACGTACGGACCGGAATGGGTCAGGCCGTTGTCCAGTTCGTCCGGGAAGACATAACCCGGCCCGTCGCTGCCATCGCCTTTCCGGGAGCCGGTCTGGCTCATGAAACCTGCGATCACCCGGTGAAAGGTGATACCGTCGTAGTAGGGTTCGTGCGTGTGGATCGCGCCGGTCTCCGGATTGATCCACGCCCGGCTTCCTTCCGCCAGGCCGATGAAATTCGCCACCGTCTTCGGTGCCGCCGTGTGGTTCAGCTCAATCGTGAACTCCCCCAGGCTGGTCGAGACATCCGCGAAAATCTGGGCACGGGCAGCGGGGGCGAGGGCGATCAGCAGGGCGGCGGTTTTCGGAAACACGCCGCGCATGCCGCCATGAAGGCCGTCTTCCGGCAAGCCCGGGCTTAGCTCCCGGATTCGGATGGCTCCCATTCCTCGTAGCCGCGGTCCGGCTCGTCCGGTTCCTCCTTCATCTTCCGTTCCCAGATGTAGCGGCGGAAGAGCACCTTCACCGCTGCCGTCAGCGGCACCGCCAGCAGGGCCCCGACGAAGCCGCCGAGGATCAACGACCAGAAGAGCATCGAGAAAATCACCGTCATCGGGTGAAGCCCCACGGAATCGCCCACGATCTTCGGAGCCGTCAGCAAGGAATTGATCTGCTGCACGATCACGAAGATCGCGACCACGCCGCCGACATATGCCCAGGGATTCGAGCCCAGAATGTGCTGGTTCTCCGGCACGCTGAAATGGAACCAGGCCAGCACGCAGGCCGGGATCAGGGTGATGATATTGCCAATGTAGGGGATGATCCCCAGCACCGCCATCAGGATGCCGATGAGCAAGCCGAGCGGCAGGCGGAATGCCGTGAGCGCGAGGCCGACCAGCATCCCGTCGATGAATGCCACCAGGACCTGACCGCGGAAGAAGGAGATCAGATAGCGGTTGATCTCGTTGAGGGTCTCCACCAGCTCCGTCTTGAATCGGGAGGCTTTCAGCGGCACGTAGTCATGCCAGTGCTCCTTGATCGCGGCGCTCTCGTTCAGGATGTAGTAGAGGTAGATCGGCACCATCAGGAAGCCGAGCGCCAGGCCCAGGAAGCCGAGCACCTTCCCCGCGCCGCCTTTCACCCAGCCCAGGATCTCGTCCAGGTAGCCCTTCGCCTGCACCCATAGTTCGGTGTTCTTCAGCACGGGCCGTTCGCCTTCGTAGTCCGGTTCCAGCGTGGGCCCCGCATCCGCCTTCGGCACAGGGTCTTCTCCGGGAAGCGGCTCGGCGGCGGGAGGGGCGAGCAGGGGATCGATGAAGGGCTTCGCCCACTCGTTCTTGTTCCGGGTGGCGATCAGGATATCGACGATGGCCTCGTCGATGGGCTTCTTCGTGATGGCGTCCGCCCCGGGAATCGTCTGTGCTTCGGCGTTTGCCGCCACCGCTTTCCGCTGGTCCTGGAACTCGTGGATCTGGCCGCCCACCAGCGGGATCATGATCGCCACCAGGCCGGCCACCAGCAGGGTGAAGGTGGCGAAAACCGAAACCACCGACCAGCGGCGGGAAATGCCCCGCTTCTGGAAGAGCTGCACCACCGGGTCCAGCAGGTAGGCGGTGATGGCGGCGACGGCCAGCGGTACCAGCACCGGCTGGAGGAAGCCGAAGATCTTCCCGACCAGCCAGATCAAGCCCACGATCAGGGCTCCCAGGATCAGGATCGAGACGCCCGTGGCCGCGTTCCAGAGGGTGCGGATTTGAAATCGTGTGGGGTAACGCGCCATCGCGCCGATGGCTCTAGCAGGTTCCGGGGCGGATAGGGATGGGAAAATCCGCCCGCGCTTGGAACCCGGGGCCGGGGCTCAGAGTCCCGAGACCGCGCGCGCGAGTTCCCCCGCCAGATCTTCCGTCGCTGCCGGTAGAGCCGCGCGGGATGCTTCGGATCCGTCTTCCCGATACGCCGTCATGTTCCCGAGGGTGAAATCCACGATCACTTTCGGCCCTTTTTCCTTCCTCGCGGCATCCGCGTTCGGGGCGCCGGCCAGGGCCGAGGGCTCGAAAAGCCCGGAGGCTTCCACTCCGGAGCGCGCGGACCCGTCCCCGCCGATGAAAAAGACGCGGATTTGCCCGCCAGCTGCGGCCGCTGTCTCGCCGCCGCGGAAGCTCTCGGCCCGGGATTTCTTTCCGAGGGGCAGCGAGGGAACCGCCACGGCCAGCAGCGCGATCGCCGCCGCCGCCACGCCGAAAGCCGGATTCGCGAGGAAATTCCGCAGCATGGCGTAGGGGGATATGCGCTTGGTTTCCCGGGCGCGGGCGGCCTCCGGGATGAACCGCGAGACAAGTTCAGCCGCCAGATCCGGGGGGATCGCAGGAGCCTTTTCCGCCGGGTGGCTCGGCAGGCTGCGGGTCAGAACATCGCGGGTCGCGAGGAGGTGTTCCGGGAGTTCGTGGTGCATGGGCGTTGCTGTTTCAATCGAAGACCGGGAAGTCCGATTTTCAAAATATTAAATTTTCCCTGATTTTCTCCAATGCGGCCTCAACCATTGCATTGATTGCCCGGCGGCGGGTGGAGGCCGAGGCCCCGGCGCGCAGGCGCAGCTTCGCGCAGAAGTCCGGATCCTCCACCAGATCCTGGACCGTGGCGGTCTGGGCCACGTAGAGGGCATAGATCACTTGCCACTCCAGCGGGCTAAGCGCTTCCTTGCACTCGGCGTAGATCCGCTCGAAGCTGATTTCCCCGCTCCCGGCGGCGGAGTCCTCGAATTGCAGGGGCTGTTCGGGATCGCCCGTCAGCGCGTCGAAGCTCTCGCCGGAGTTCGGCTGGTTCTTCAGCGCGCTGCGGCGGCGGAACCAATCGATCGCACGGAATTGGACGATCCGGGAGTGCAGCGGGATCAACTCCTCGAAGACCCGCGGCTCTTGGATGGGGGCCGTGCGGCTTTCTTCCCGCTCGCGTACCAGTTCCGCCAGCGTTTCGATGAATACGTCTTCCGCGTCGTGGCCGTGGATGCCCTTGCGGCTCAGGGTGGTCAGTGCCAGCGGGCGCAGCATCTGCGGCAGGCGGTTCCATTCCGGATCGCTGAAGCCTCGCTGGGGGTGGACCTGCTGCAGCCGGTCCAGATCCAGATTGTGCGGGTAACGCCGGTCCGCGGGGTCGTGGTGGAGCTGGGGATCGGCCACTCTCCGGCGTTGCCCGGCCACCAGCTCGCGGGCGGCTTCGGCGGTTTCGCGGATCACCCGGGCGGTGAATTCCGCCTCCGGCGGCAGCTCCCCGTAGTCCAGGCAGATGTTCCGCATCACCCGTTCCGCGATCTCCGCGGCCTGTTCTTCCGGAACCAGCACGCCTTCCACGGGCCTGCGGGCACGGTGCCAGCAGGCTTCCCAGCACTTTTGGAGGTGCTTCTGGGGGTGAGCGGGGGACATCAGGCGAACTGGAAAATAGGAAATCCCAAAAAAGATTGCTTTGCAAGCCTCTAGGTTCGCCGTAATTTCAAAATTACCGAGCGGTCGCCAAGTCCCACCGAACGCGTCGATATGAAAACCAGTCTGTTCCCCCTTGCCGGGTTTCTTCCGGCAATACTCGCCGCGCCTTTGTATGGCCAGGCTTCCGGTGTTCCCGTCCTGTCCACTCCCGGTACCGCCACCTGGGCGACCGAGAATATCGGGACCGGCACACGCACCATCTTCAAGATCACCGGCAACTCGATATTCGACTGGAACGGTTTCGATCTCCCCCAGGGCAGCGAGCTGGTCTTCGATTTCATCGGCGGGGACAGCGTGGTGAACATGCTGAACGGCACGGGCGTCCACATCCTGGCCGGGAACGTGACTTCCAATGGCAATGTCGGCTTCTTTTCCCCGGATGCGGAATTGGTGGTCACCGGCAACGTGACGGCGAACTCGGTCACCCTGGCGGCTCTGGATGTGGATGCGGCGGCTTTTTCCGGTACCGGGACTTTCACCATGTCCGGCGCGAGCGGTGCCTTCAACGGCCTGACCGTGACCGGGCAGATCCGCGCGACCGGCGGCGATGTGGTCCTTGCGGGCCGGGCGGTCGATATCACCGCGGACGCGCGGCTGGATGCGAAAGGCGCGGTGCAGATCGCCGGCGGCACCGAGATCACGGTGGCGCGGAGCGGGAACGGCCAGCGCCTGAAGCAGGGCGGCAACGCGGGGGTGGTCCTCCACATGGGGGAGAGCCGCGCCAGCCGCATCGAGATCGCCGCGGGCGAGCGGATCACCAACCAGGGGCGGCTCGATGCCGGCCGCGGCGGGAAGATTTTCCTGGAAGTAGGCAAGGACGGGCAGATCGCGCGGGAGAAGCCGGGGATCATCGTCGGCGGCTTGACCATGAATGGGAAAAGCGCGCGGACATCATCCCTGAAGCCGAACGAAGGCGATGCCGCCTCCGCGATCGGGAGCTCCGCCTTGAAGATGCCCGCGCTCAAGCGTCCCGACGGCAGCCCGGTGTCGAAATCCCGCACGCTGGTGAATCATGCCCCGATCTCCGCGAGCGCGGACGGCGGCCGCGACCGGAAACGGCCGGCCCAGCAGATGGCCAGCCGCGGGCAGGGCCGCTCGATGCTCCAGCGCTCTTCGTTCTTCGGCATGCGCGGCGGGGACACCGCGGCAAAACGCTAGGCGGCGGCTGCCGTGCTCCGGTCTTTTCTCTTCCGTGCGAATCGTGCCAGCAGGAAAAGGACCAGGGGAAGACCGGTCCAGAGGTAGATCCGGCGGAAGCCGTTCCGGGGTGCAGGGGTGATCTCCGCCCCGGCGGCCAGCGGGCCTTTCTGGCTCAGGACGAAGGGCCCGTAGCGCAGGACCGCGGCCTCGAATTCCTCCTCCGAGTTCCCGGCGGCGGAAATGAATTCGCTCTGGCACTGCCATAGCGCCTGGTTGCTGCGGTCCGAAGCCAGGGCGAGGCGGTAGAAGCGCTCCATGAACTCCGGGGTCGAGCGGTCGGAAACCGGCCAGAGGGCGACCAGCACCTCCCGCGCTCCTGCCAGGGCGAAGCCCCGGCGCAGGCCGAGCAGGCCCTCTCCGGATACCGCCGTGCCCGCCCCGGATTCGCAGGATGAGAGCGTGACCAGCCGCGTGCCCTGAAGCTCCAGCCCGGCGATCTCGGAAGGATAGAGCAGATCATCCTCCGGCGAGACCGGAGGCGCATCAGCCCCTCGCAGCGCCGCCCCGTGCAGCAGCAGGCCGCCGGAGAAAAGCAGGTCCGCGTTCTCGTCGAAATCCACCGGTTCGCCGGATTCCGGCGCGTCGTGCATGAAAAAGGCATGACAGCCCAGGTGCAGGACCCGGGGCGGGGCGGGCAAGGCGAGCAGTGCTTTTTCCGTGGCCGCCGCATCCCGGAGGAAGGTCGAGCCCTCGGGAGCAAGGTCGCCCAGGAGTTTCAGCTCCTCCGCGGTTCCCGGCATGTCGTCCAGCTCCGAGAGCAATGCCTGGAGGCGGTCGCCGCCGGGATCGCGGCGGCTCCGCGGGAAGGACGATACCCCGAAGACCGTCCACGGGCCGGAAGAAAGGGAGGCCGCCGCGGGGGCCTCCAGCAGATCGCGCGCGCTGGTAACCGTGCAGATCTGGAGATAGCGGGAGCATAGCGGGGCCATCTCCTCGTCCAAGAGGACAGGCAAGGGCAGGAAATGCAGGGCGCTGTCCGGGGAGAAGGCGAGGTGCCGGGTTTCCGCGGGGAGTTCTCTCTCCAGAGGAGCCCAGAAGCCCGCATGCAGGGAGCGGAGGATCCCCCGCATCTTCAATGTCGGCGGAGGAGCGTCCTTCCCGGCCAGCGCGGATGCCTTCCAGGAGAGGCGTTTTTGAAACGCCGCGAGCCCGTGCTGCAGGTCTTCCGCGCTGCCCAGGGGCACCCACTTCGGCGGGCCCTGCGGGAGAAGCAGCACCGCGCCGTAGCGTTCCTCCGGCTCCGGAGATACGGTGAGGTAGCGGCAGGTGTCCACGAGCGCCGTGCCGGGCTCCAGCGCGGCCTGGAGCTGCTGCCAGCCCGGGGGGCTTCCGGGGGGCTGTCCCCGCGGCTCCAGCATGCTATCGAGCAGCCGGGCCTTGCTTGCCGCCAGTATGTCCAGGATTCGCCCCCCGTCTCCCGTAGCGCAGGCGAGCGAGACCAGGTCGAGGCGCTGGAGGAAATTCAGCCGCTCCCTCTCGCTGCCGTGGCGGATCAGGTTTTCCAACAGGTCGAGACCCAGCCGTGTCGCGTCTTCGATCTTCCGCGCCGCGTCCGGCGAACCGGAGAGCAGGGCGTTCCGGGCCAGATTGCGCGACGTTTCCGCCACCCGCAGGTGGAGCCGCGGCAGGTGCCGCGCTTGCAAGGCCGCGGCCCGGCCCAGGGCGGCTTCCGCGGCGGGGTAATTGCCTGCCGCTTGTTCCGCGCAGCCGAGATTGTTGAGCGGGGAGGCCAGGGCGGGGTGCTGCGGCCCCAGGGAGCTTTCGAGCAGCGCGAGGGCTTCCGCGAAGGCGGCGCGGGCCTGGAGGGGATTGCCGAGGGCGAGATCAAGCGCCCCCAGGTTGTTGAGGTAGGGGGCGGCGCGGAAGGCCTTGTCCTTCCCGGAGTAGAGGGAGACGGCCTCCTCCGCCGCTTGCTCCATGCCCGCGCGTGCGTTCTCCGTCTTCCCCAGCCGCAGCTCCGCCAGGGCGAGCTGGCTTCCCAGCGAAAGCACCAGCTCCCGGTCGGCGAGGGGCAAGGCCAGGGCCTCGCGGAAGATCGCGGCGGCGCGGGCGTGGCTCCCCATCGTGTGCAGGTAGCGGCCGTAGTATCCCAGGCGGCGCGCGCGGGCTTCGGGATCTCCCGGCGGGGTGGCCTCCAGATTCCGGCGCAGCAGCCCGTCCGCCTCCGCGTATTTCCCTTGGGCCAGGAGATTGAGCGCCAGGTGATCGCGGCCGATGGAGAGCGAGGGTTCGCGCTCCGCCTCCGGGAGCGAGGAACGCAGCGAGAGGGCCGCACGCAGGAGCTTCCCGGCTTCCCCGGTCTGGCCGAGATCCTGAAGGGTCAGAGCCAGGGCTTCCCGGGCGTCCGCGCGGGCCGCCGGTCCGGCGGTGTCCAGGTGCCGCAGGGCTTCCTCCAGATGACCGCGGGCTTCCGCAGGTTTGCCCGCTTGTCGTTCCACGATGCCCAAGGCGTGCAGTGCGGCACCGAATTCGCGGGCCGTCGCGGGCTCCGGCGCGGCTTCCCATGCCGCCCGCCATTCGGCGGAGAGGGCTTCCAGTTCTTCCTCCGCGGCTTTCAGATCGCCCGATTCGAGCGCCACGTCCAGATCCGCGCCGCGAACCCCTGCCGCCAGCAGGCAAATGCCGGAGAGGGAAAGCAGGCGGCGGATAAAAGCAAACATGCCGGGCGTGCGGGCGGTACGGGGAGCCCGGGAAATCCCATGGCCCGATGCTGTTAGCATTCCCGATTCCCGGTGCCGGGGCAAGCCTGCCGCTACCGCCCGGCCGCCCTTATTCCGAGACCGGGGCGGCCGTCACTTCCACCCGCAGGAAGGCGGTCCCGGCAGGGGCGGGCACGGAGACCGTCAGGGGAACCATTCCACCCTCTTCCGCGCCGGATGCTACGGTCGCCTCGATGTCGTCCCAGGCAATCAGATCCCCGGAAACCTGGACCTTCCAGGTGCCGCCGTTGCTCATCACCCGCGGCTCCAGCGGATTGAAAAGCCCCGCGGAGACCTTGAAGGAAAGGCTCGCTTGTTCCCCGGCCACGCTGATGGCGGGAGAAACCGGCTTGCTCGCGGGGTTTCCGGCATCGCTGCCCAGAAAGATCTCCAGCAGGTCCGCGGCACCGTCCCCGTCCGTATCGGGCTCTTCCGGAAGCGGCTCCACCTGGACCAGGGAAGCGCTCACGTCCTGATAGGCTCCCGCGGTGAGGATGCCCTCCACCTGGGCCGGGTTGAGCGCGGGATTTTTCGAGAGTTCGATCAGGGCCGCGGCGGTCACCAGCCCGGCCGCCGGACTGGTCCCGTCCATCAGGTCGTAATAGCCGAGTTTCGGGTTGGAGTAGCGCAGGGTCCTTACGTCCTCGCCCGGCGCGTGGAGGTCCACCGGTGTGCCATAGTTGGAAGAGGCGAGGGGAATATTGTTCTGGTCGCTCGCGCCCGCGCAGATCACCCCGTCCTTCGTGCCGTAGGCCGCCGGGATGTAGCCGGAGGCATTCACGCCCAGGTTCCCCGCGGAGACCACCACGGTGATGTTCGAGGCCACCGCGGACTCGATGTAGTATTTCAGCGCGGCGTCGTCTTCCGGGGAGGTGGAACCGCTGGCGATGCAGATCACGCTCGGCAAGCGCGGGCTGGTCGTCAGGTAGTGGATCTTCGCCTTGTTCACCGCGCTGGCGACCAGGCTTGAAGTCGTGGACACGCCTTCCACCCCGGGATAGACGTCGTAGTTCACCACGTCGATCGGGGTGCCGAGCGCCGCACCCGTCTGCGGCCCGGCGATCACTCCCAGCATCCGCGTGCCGTGGGCGAAGGATTTCGAGGCGGATGGGGCGGAATAAACCCGGGTGGTACCCTTGAAGGAAAGTTTCGGGTTCTTGGCGAACCAGGTGGAAGCGTACTTCACCGCGGTATCGATCAGGTACAGGCGCACGCGCTTCGCCGTCTCCGGGTAGGCGAATGCCTGGAGTTCGCCGCCGCTGCCATCGTTCAGCCGCGCAAGCGCCCAGCCCGCGTCTTCGATCTCCCCGTTTGGCACCAGTTCGATCCCGCGGACAGCCTGCGGGGCATCGGCGGGCCGCCACATTTGCCATGCATCCGCCCCGTCATGGGCGAGGGCGGCCAGGGGCATTGCAAACACCAGGCGGAGCAATCCGTGGCTAAGGCGAGAAACGTTTCCGGTCACGGGATGGCGTGTTAGTTGCACGCCATTTATCTAACTGGAGAAGCTTTTGTCCAGCTTTTGTAATGTTTGTAATAACTACCTTTGAAGTCTGAAAATCCTTACAATCACAAGGGTTTGGAAGCTGTAATTTTTAAAATTAAAGAAAATCGGATCATAAATTTTGAATATTTTGACTATCTGTTTTCTTTGCATTGATAGGTTGGAATTGCTAATCAATTTCCGAAGCGCGGAAAGCCGCGTTCGTGAACGCCGTGAACCCGCGGGAAATCCTCCTCCTGGCCCTTTGCCTGACCGCCGCCTCCCGCGGCCAGGGTTTGCCGGGTATCGCGCCGAGGCTGCCCGATGCTCCGGCCGCGGAATCCCTGCCTCGCGTCCGGGCCGGTGAGGCCGGGGCAGAAGAAGACAGGATGCTGACGGCAACCCTGCGCTCGATCCGCCTGATTTCACCCGGAGAGGACGCGCCCGTGGGAATCGGCCCGGGGCTGAGCGCCGCGCCTTCGCTCCGCGTTCCCGCGCCGCGGACCTTGGCCGCACGCCTTGCCCCCTGGCTGGGCAAGCCGCTCGGTTCGGCGGGTCTCGCCGCGCTGGCGGACGAGATCCTGATCCACTTCGACGCGGAGGGCTTCCCGGTGGTGCTGGTGGAAGCCCCGCGGCAGGACCTGGCGGCGGGCGAGCTGATCCTGCGGGTGGAAATCGGGCGCATCGGGGAAACCGGGCTCTCGCGCCCGGAGCATGCCGATCCCGAGGTTCTGGAAGAGGGCTTGCGCTTGAGGAAGGGCGAGCCGGTACGGCGGGCCGAGATCGACAGGCAGCTTGCCTGGTACGGGCGCACGGTCTTCCGCCGCCCGCGGCTTTTCGTTTCACCCGGGGAGGAGCCGGCGACGGCGGATATCCTGATCGCCTTCGAGGAAACCAAGCCCTGGCGGGTTACCGCCGGATATGAGAACAGCGGGCCGGACCTGCTGGGGAGGGAGCGTTTCCTGCTCGGCGCGGCAGGGCTGACCCGGGGCGATCACCTGCTGGCCTGGCAAGGCGTGGCGGGCATGCCCGCATCTTCTCTGGTGGCGAATGCCCTGCGCTGGGAGATCCCCTTTCACGCCAGCCACCAGGTGCTGCAGCTGGATGCCGCCTATGCGGAAGTGCTTTCCCGCTATCCGGCGGCGGGCACGGCGGTGGAGAGCGAGGGCAGTTCCTGGTCCCTGGGCGCGGCACAGCGGATGCCCCTGCCCGCGGCCGGGAACTGGCGCCAGCATCTGACCGCCGGATTCGAGATCAAGGGCACGGACCAGTTCCTTCTTTTCGGCGGCGGTTCGCTTTCGCCTGGGGAAGTGGTGCTATTCCATGGCAAGCTGGGCCACGAACTGGCCCGGAGCTGGGAAAACGGCGGGGCGAGCCTGGAGACCGCGCTGCTCGCCGCTCCGGGCGGGCTGGGCGGGAACAATACCGACGCCGCCTTCAAGGCCTACGATCCGGAAACGGATGCCGCCTACGTCATCGGCCGCCTGAACGGGGAAGCGTGGTGGAGCCCCGGCGCGGACTGGCAGATCCGCCTGCGGGGCGCGGCGCAGGTCGCGGACTCCCGCCTGCTGCCGGTGGAGCAATTCGCGGCCGGCGGTTACCAGACGGT
>CBFGVD010000047.1:0-11809 GCA_965651965.1 uncultured Verrucomicrobiaceae bacterium
CCTTAAGCCGGCATCCTCCACCGGCGGGAGTTGTTTCCTCAGGTCGGACGGCAGTTTCACGACCACCTCGTCCGGGATTGGGGGTGCCGCGTTCTGGAGCTTGCCTTGGAAGATCGCTTGCCCGCTCATGCTTCCGCTATCGTCTCCGAGGGTGTAATAAAGATCCTCGCTGCCATTGAAAAACCAGAAGCGCCCGGGTGTTTCGGCGTACACGAACCACGGATCCCCGGGATCCCGGAGATCAAGCCCCGCCTGGGTGTGGCGGCGGCTGTGGCCTCCGCCCGGGATCCGCCGCTCAAGGGAGTATATCCAATCCATCCTTTTCCCGGAAACCTTCAGATCGAGGATGGCAAGTTCATCCCGCCTGGCATGGGCATGAACCCCGGCGGTGGTGATAAAACCACCGGGCGTGAAGGGAAGCGAGCCTGCCGGAGCCGCGAGGGGGGCGGACTTCGGCGTTACCACGACGGATTTCCGGCAAGCCGCACCGAGAATTACGAATGTCAGGACCGGGAGGAGGACACGCATGCCGCCACTATCCGGAAATCCCCGCTTTGCGGACAGTAAAAACCCGGCGGTGAATTCCACCGCCGGGCAAAATCAACGGCTGTAAACAGCATTCAGCCCTGCGCCGCCGCGTAGGCCTCCACGGTATCGCAGGTGCAGACCAGGTTGCGGTCGCCGTGGACGTTGTCGATACGCCCGACGGAGGGCCAGAACTTGTGGTTGCGCAGATAGGGCAGCGGGTAGGCGGCCTGTTCCCGCCCGTAAGCGTGGGGCCACTCGTCCGCGATCACGCGGTCCGCGGTGTGCGGGGCGTTCTTGAGCACGTTGTCCTCCGCATCGGCCTCGCCGTTGGCCACCGCCAGGATCTCGCCGTGGATGGAGATCATTGCGTCGCAGAAGCGGTCCAGTTCCACCTTTGCCTCGGATTCGGTGGGCTCGATCATCAGCGTGCCGGCCACCGGCCAGCTCATGGTCGGGGCGTGGAAGCCGTAGTCCATCAGGCGTTTCGCCACGTCTTCCACGGTGATGCCGCTCTTCTCGGAGATCGGGCGCAGGTCGATGATGCACTCGTGCGCCACCAGGCCGTTTTTGCCGGTGTAAAGGACCGGGAAGAAAGGTGCCAGACGCTTCGCGATGTAGTTCGCGTTCAGGATCGCCAGTTCGGTGGCTTCCTTCAATCCCTGCGGACCCATCATCGCGATGTACATCCACGAGATGGTATTGATCGAGGCGCTGCCCCAGGGGGCCGAGCAAACCGCGCCGCTCTCGTTCTCCAGCTCCCGGTGGCCGGGCAGGAATGGAACGAGCTGTTCCGCCACGCCGATCGGCCCCACGCCGGGGCCGCCGCCGCCGTGCGGGATGCAGAAGGTCTTGTGCAGGTTCAGGTGGCAGACGTCCGCGCCGATCCGGCCCGGGCTGGTCAGGCCCACCTGCGCGTTCATGTTCGCGCCGTCCATGTAAACCTGGCCGCCCGCTTCATGGATCGCCCCGCAGATTTCCACGATGGTTTCCTCGAAGACCCCGTGCGTGGAAGGATAGGTCACCATCAGCGCGGAAAGGTTCTCGCGGTGCTCCTCGATGCGGGCCTTCAGGTCGGGCACGTCGATGTTGCCCTGGTCGTCGCACTTCACGCCGACGACCTTCATGCCGACCATCACCGCGGAGGCGGGATTCGTGCCGTGGGCGGAGACGGGAATGAGACACATGTTCCGGTGCGCATCCCCGCGGGAGAGGTGATAGCGGCGGATCGCCAGCAGGCCCGCGTATTCACCCTGGGAGCCTGCATTCGGCTGCAGGGAGACAGCGGCGAAACCGGTGACATTCGCCAGCCAGCCTTCCAGCAGGCCCAGCATCTCGCGGTAGCCCCGGCTCTGGTCCGCGGGAACGAAAGGATGGATCGCCGCCACCTCCGGCCAGCTCAGCGGCATCATCTCGGACGTCGCGTTCAGCTTCATCGTGCAGGAACCCAGCGCGATCATCGATTCGTTCAACGCCAGGTCCTTCGACTCCAGGCGCTTGATGTAGCGCAGCATCTCCGTCTCGGAGTGGTAGGAGTTGAAGACCTTCTGGGTGAGGAAATCCGAGGTCCGGGAAAGGCCGGGAGTCCACGCCTCCGTTTTGTCGGAAGAAATCGAATTCGCGCCCAGGACCGCCGCCACCGCTGCCAGTTCGGCATCGGTCGTGGTCTCGTCGAAGGAGACACCCACGCGCTTCGCATCGATCTTCCGCAGGTTGATCCCCTTCTCCACCGCGGCGGCCAGCACCGCATCGGCATCCGCCACGGAAACGGTCAAGGTGTCGAAGAAGCTCTCGTTCTCCACGTTCACGCCCGCCGTCGTCAAGGAAGCCGCCAGGGTTGCCGTCTTCGCATTCACCGTGCGCGCGATGTGCTTCAGCCCCTCGGGCCCGTGATACACCGCATACATGGAAGCCATCACCGCCAGCAGCACCTGGGCGGTGCAGATGTTCGAGGTCGCCTTGTCCCGGCGGATGTGCTGCTCGCGGGTCTGGAGCGAGAGGCGGAAACCCGGCTTCCCGCGCGAATCCACGGACACGCCGATCAGCCGGCCCGGGAGCTTGCGCTTGAAGGCGTCCTTGCAGGCCATGAAGCCCGCGTGCGGGCCGCCGAAGCCGAAAGGCACGCCGAAGCGCTGGCTGCTGCCCACGCAGATGTCCGCGCCGAATTCCCCCGGGGCTTTCAGCAGCGTTAGCGCGAGCAGGTCCGCCGCGGCGATCGTCACGATCCTGGCCGCCCGCGCCTTCTCAAAGAAAGCGGTATAGTCCGCCACCGTGCCACGGGTATCCGGGTATTGCACGATCACCGCGAAAACCCCCTCTTCCGCGGAGAAATCGAAGGTCCTCCAATCCCCCGCGATCACCGTGATGCCAAGCGGCTCCGCGCGGGTCGTCACCACGTCGATGGTCTGCGGGTGGCAGGTATCGGCGATGAAGATCGCCTTCCCTTTCGGTGCCCCCGCTAGCGCCAGGCTCATCGCCTCCGCCGCCGCCGTGCCTTCGTCGAGGAGCGAGGCGTTCGCGACATCAAGCCCCGTGAGCTCGGTGATCATCGTCTGGAAATTCAGCAGCGCTTCCAGGCGGCCCTGGGCGATCTCCGCCTGATAGGGCGTGTAGGCGGTGTACCAGCCGGGATTTTCCAGGATATTCCGCTGGATCACGCCGGGCACGTGGGTGCCGTAGTAACCTTGGCCGATGAAGGATTTGAGCACCTTGTTCCCGCCCATGATCTCCTTCAGCCAGGCCAGGGCCTCCGGCTCGGATTTCGCGGCGGGCAACTCCAGTTCTGCATCCGAGCGAATCCCTGCGGGCACGGTATCGGCGATCAGCGCATCGAGCGAATCATAGCCGGTGGCCTTGAGCATTTCGGCGCGGTCGGAGCCGACGGCGCCGAGGTGACGGCTGCGGAAATCGGTATGTGCGGACATGGCGTGGGTGGCGTGGCCGCAAGGGGCAAACAATGCGGCGACGCGCCCTAATAAGGGAAAACCCCGCCCGTGCAACCCCGGCGGCGGGATCATCATACAAAACGCGCTTTTTTGACCGAAAACCGCGGGATCGGCCGGGTCGGCGGTCTATTCCCGGGGCCTGCCCGCCCCCCGCAGGATCGGCCCGCGGGGGGGCGGAAAATGATGCCCGCGGCTGCCCTGATTCCTTTGGGAATCAGAGGTTATCCGTGACCCGGAAGAAACAGGTCGGCTGGGCGATGCGGTCGATCGGCACCACCTCCTCGTGGGTCGGGCCGGTGGCCGTCACCGTGCGGACATCTTCCCATGTGCCTTCGAGCCGGGTATTCTTCTGGATCTTGTAGGTTTTGCCATTCTCGGACTTCCAGCGGAAGCGCATCTGGTTGCCTTCCATCCGCGCTTCCTCCAGCTCCAGGTCCTGCTTCGGCAGCACCGTGAAAAGAAAGCGGTTCGAGACCTCCGTGTAGGAGTCGTTCGTGAACATCGCCACGAAGTAATCCCCGGGCGGCAGGTCGGGCAGTTGGAATGTCACGCTCCCGGAAGTCGCCCCGGCGAAGTACAGATAGGCCGTGAGCACGTCCACCCCGGGCACGTCCCCTTGCTTGAAGAGACCGATCCAGTCCTTCGGGATGCCCGGTCCCCGGGAGAAATTCACCGTGAAATCCTCCCCTGCGGTGATCTCTCCCGTTTCCATGGAGACCTCCGTGATCTGCGTGCCGACGGAAAACCGCACGCGCTCGCTGATCTCCTGGTAACCGTCGTTCACGAAGAAGGAGGCGAAGTAGTAGCCCTTTGCTAAGCCGGTGAAATCCAGGCTGCCCGATACCGCGGCGACATACTTGTACTGGGTGGACAGCACCGGGCCGGGCGTATCCCCGATCTGGTAAATGCCGATCCAGTCCTGGGCGCCGCCCGGGGCGTTGGCATAACCGATCTCCACCGTCTCGCCCTCGTCGTAGGCCTGCTCGGAAGGAGTCAGCACCGCCATGTTTCCCACGTAGAAGGGCACGCGCGGCGCGATTTCCTCGTAACCGTCCTCGGTGAAGAAGGCCGCGAACCATTCCCCCACGGGAAGATCCTGCCCGAAGGTCTTCACCCCGCTCCCGGGGTTGGCCTGATCCACATAGGCCCAGGTGGTAGAGGGCACCGGACCCGGGGTCTGGCCTTTCTTGTAAATCCCGATCCAGTCCGTGGCGATGCCCGGCCCGTTCTCGTACGTTACGGCGATGTCCTCCGCCGGGGCGTAAACGCTCTTCGCCAGCTTGATGGCCGGGGGACCCGCGGTGCTGCCCTCCACGGTGAAAGCCACCGCATCCGACCACTCGGACCACATGGCATTCGCATCCCGGTGGCGCACGCGGGCGTAGTGCGTGCCGTTGTAAATTCCGGAGGACACGGTCATGCGCAGGATGTCCACCGAGGCATGGATGTTCACCGGCTCGTATAGCGGTGCTCCGGTATCGCCATACAGATTCTCCACATCGCGGATGCGGTCGAGCTTCAGGTTCGTGAAACCCGGGTCGGCGGCAATCTGGAACCAGGTGCTGTTCATCGCCTCGCCCGGGCCGCTCTGGTAGGGGCCGCTGGCCAGTTCCACCGGCAGCGTGACCGGACCGGTGAAAACGTTGGTCAAGGCGGGCTTTTCCGGACCGGCGAGACCCAGCCTGCGGTGGAAGCTGTCGATGAGGCGGCTGTTATAGTTCCAGCGCGTCGCGGCGGGCAGCTTCACGTTCGCCTCCGCGTAGCAGGCCGCCTCCATCGAGCGGGCTTCCAGGTCAAAGTCCAGGAGCTGCCATGCCCAGTGGGCGATGGTCTTCTGCACGTCGTCGTAGTCGGACTCGCTGGATTGGCCCCAGAATTGGTCCCAGGCCGTGCCGCCGGAAATGATGTGATAGACCGGCCACTCCCGGGTCTGGCCGCGGGCATAGAGGTGGTGGTGGGCGCCGATATTCAGCACGTGCTTCTCCGTCTCCGCCAGCATCGGCATGATCTGGCTGCGGAACCATCCGGAAATGTCGCCCACGTATTGCTCCGCCTGGTACGGGCGGTGAACCACGCTCACGCAGAGGTCGGTGCTTCCATCCGTCTTCAGCTCGTCCACCAGGCTGCGCAGCCACTGCTTCTGGGTATCCGTCGCATGCTCGCTGCTGGTGTGGATGAAAGCGACGTTCGCGAGCTGGTAGGCGTAGTATTTCTCGCCCTCCGGCCCGGGGAGTCCCGCGTAACTGATGTCGTCGTAGCGGAAGATCCGGCCGTAGAGCTCCAGGTTCCCGTCGTAGTACGTTTCGTGGTTTCCCACGGTGGTCATGATCGGGATGTTCGGGGAGATCAGGCCGCATTGCTTGAAGTGCAGGTTCCGGTAGTGGTCCAGGGTTCCCACGTCCACCTGATCCCCGGGCATGAGGATGAAGTCGACGACCTCCTCCACCGGCTTGCCGAAGTCCGCCTCGATCTTCGCCTTGCAGCAGGCGATGAGCTTCTCGTAGCGGTTCTCGCCGATGATCTGGTTATCCCCCATCACCAGCACCCGCAGGCGGCCCGTTTTCGTCCCCTCGGCCACGGGCGTGCGGAAGCGGAAGACCTCGGAAACGGTGCCGCCGTTCCTGACCCTGTAATAATAATAGCTCGCCGGGCTCAGGCCCGTGATGCGGCCTGCATGGTAGTGGTAACCCGCGCCGAGGATATCCAGATCCGCGGCCAGCGTATTCGTCAGGTTGTCCGGGGACGTGCCCCATTCGATATGGCCGTCCGGGGCATTGTCGGAAAACCACGACACCCACATGGAATCCGGGCGCGGGGTCTGCAAATACGGGCGGATCCCCGCGGGGATGCCGGTGTAGCCCTCCGGCAGGGCGAAGGAGGCGCGCGTGGCCAGCCCCAGGGTGCCCAGGGCGGAAAGACGGAGGAAATCGGAGCGTTTCATCGCGTGTGCGGCAGAGGGGTCAGCGGCGGCGGCGCAACAGGGCGGAAGCCCCGAGCAAGCCCAGCAACGCGGCGGAGGGTTCCGGGACCAGGATCCCGCCCGCGGATGCCCCCCCGAGCGCCTGGATGGCGGAGTCGTCCAGCGCCTCGTCCGTGAAGGCCACGGAATTCACCAGCAGTTCGTGCACGTAATCGCCGGAACCGTCTCCCTCGTTGAAAAGGATCAGATCGGCGCCCGCATGTACATTCGTGTAAAGGGCGAAGCGGCCGTCGAGCAGGCTCCCTCCGGTACGGGTGCGGACCAAGGTGCCGTCCACATAGTATTTGACCTTGCCCGCCGCCAGATCGGCGGACATCGCGACCCGGTGCCAGGCATTTTGCGTGAACACCCCGTTCGCGGAATAGCCCAGTTCGCCGATGCCGGTCCCCCCGGAATCGGAAATGTACCAGTCGGCATCGTTGCCGTTGGTCGGATCGGAATTCATCAAGGCCTGCCAGCCGGCCGCTCCGGGACTGTAGAGGTCCATCAGGATCGTGTATTGGTTCAGGTAGGAGCCGCCTCCGTTCGGGCCGCTGCCTTCCAAGGTCAGTTGCAGGCCGTTCGTCCCGGCAGGCAGGGCGGGCACGTGCAGATAGGAGGCCTGGGTGCCGCCGATGTGCGGCACGCTGCCGCCATCGGTGGTGGAAAAGGAGATCTGGCCCGGCGTGGAGGCACCGGCCGCGCTCATCGTGCCGTTTCCGGCAGCCGCGGAGAGATCGCCCGAATCGAAGGTCCATTCATAGACGGTGGCGGCACGCACCGGCATCGCCGCTGTGCACAGGCAGAGCAAGAGGGGAAAACAAGGTTTCATTGCACCTGTGATCCTTCCTTGCTCCCCGCGCCGGGGATACGGGCATTTTCGGCGGCAAGGGAGGGATTTTCGGCGTGTCGCGCGCTGAAAATTTCACAATGCCGAGCTTGCGGCCCCGTTCACTCGCCGACCACCGCAACGGCGATTTCCCTCTGATGGGCCGCCCGCCGGTGCTCGAAGACGAAAATTCCCTGCCATGTTCCCAGGGTCATCCTCCCTTCCATCACCGGTATCACCTCGCTGGTCCGCGTCAACGCCATCCGGATATGGCTCGGCATGTCGTCCGGGCCTTCGTCGGTATGGATGAAGTAGGGGGTATCCTCCGGTACCAGATGCTCGAAGAAGGCTTCCAGATCCCGCCGCGCGCTCGGATCGGCATTTTCCATGATGACCAGGCTGGCGGAAGTATGCCGCACGAAAACCGTGACCGTCCCTGTAATCAGCCCCGCGCGGCGCACGATGGCGGCCACCTGATCCGTGATTTCATACGTCCCCTTGCCCCCGGTGCGGATGCGGAAGCTCTCTGCGTGTGCTGCCATCCGCGGAGCATTGCCCGCCGCAGCCTCGCTTTCAATCGCGGCGAGGAATCTCCGCGCCATGTGACCGGATTTTCACGTTCCAATTTCCTCACATAAATAAAGTTTCACCAGAGAGTGGGAGGCATCGAATCGCCGTTCGTCTTTCATGAGCACGCGCCGCCCGATTTTTCCCGTCGTCCTTGCTTCCATCATCGCCCCCCATCTCGTTACCGGCGCGGAATTCGGCACCCTGAAGGTCGCCCAACTGGCCAATAACAACAACAACCTCGCCTCCGCCGGACCCGGGATTTCCCTCGCGCTCGGACCCGGCAGTTCCAGCGGCGGCAGCTTCCTGAGTACCGCCAACCGCGGCGACTACAACATGGATTTCGGCCGCCTGAGCGACACCGGCTCCGGCATCCTTCTCAGCTCCGCCGCCCAACTGCTGCGCAATGACAGCGCCGCGGGAGGCCCCGCTCCCGGCGATTTCAACGCCACCAGCAGTTTCGGCATCGACGGCGCGAACTCGAAATATTGGATCGCCGTACACTGGGCGGAAGTCGCGGACAACGCCGAGGCGAACATCGATGTTTCTTACGCGTACCTGCCCTACGACGAGTTTCCCGGCGGCTTCGCCATCAACTCCGCGAACAACGGCGAGCTTACCGCTTTTACCGGTACGGAGGGCCTTTCGCTCGATGTCCATCTCGTCGATCCGCCTGAAAACAACGGCCAATACACCCTGGACCTCTCCCCCTTCGCCGCGGATGCCTCCCAAAACGGCATCCTGTTGGTCACGGGGGCGAAGAATGAGGACAACTACGCCCTCTCCCGCGCGAATGGCGACGGCACCTTCACCCTCTTCTGCCACGACAACGGTTCGAACGGAGGAAGTTACGAAAACGACGGCGTCGGCTTTTCCTACCTTGCATCGAGCGCCGTGGGCACGAACCGCCTCGTCGCGATCGGCCGGGTCAACGGCGACGGTTCGACCGACGTGGCCGCGGGGGATTTCACCGTCGCCAAAGGTCCGACGGGCCGCTGGGACCTCCGGATCCCGGGCCACACGGCGGAAACCGGCACCCTGATCGTGAGCCCCGAAGGAGGCGGGTCGAACAATATCGACAACATCGTGGCCGCGGAATGGGATGCCGCGAACTCCCGGTGGATCATCGAGAGCCGCGACCTCAACGGCAGCTCTCCCCAGACAACCACACTCCAGAACATGGCCAACGCCGCGGAGGATGCCTTCAGCTTCGCCTTCTTCGCCCTGGATCCCGGCAATCGCCCGCCCTCCATTTCACTCCATACTCCTGCGGATGAATCGCTCAAGGTCCCGGTGGACGCCCCGCTGTCCGCCGCCACGACCGATCCGGACGGGGATGAACTCACCGTGAAGTTCTTCGGCCGCAGGGTGGCCGCCGTGGAGCCCGCGGACGAATTTTCCGTCGTGGCCCTGCCGGACACGCAGTTCTACTCGGAAAACACCGGCGGCGACCTGGCGGCGATATTCTCCGCGCAGACGGATTGGATCGTCGCGGAGCGGGAGGCGCGGAACATCGGCTTCGTCCTCCACCTGGGGGACATCACCCAGCGGGGGGACAATCCCTCCACCGCGCCCGCCGAATGGGCGAATGCCTCCAACGCGATGTACCGCCTGGAAAACCCCTCCACCACCATGCTGGAGGAAGGCGTGCCTTACATCCTGGCCGTGGGAAATCACGATCAGACCCCCATCGGCGATGCGGACGGCACGACCGTTTACTTCAACACCTACTTCGGCGTCCACCCGGAGACGGGAATCAACCACTTCGCGGGCAAATCCTACTACGGCGGCACCTCCGAGCCCGCGAAGGCGGACAACAACTATACCCTCTTCACCGCGGGCGGGATCGACTTCATCGTCATCAGCCTGGAGTACGACACCACGCCTGACGCAGGAGATCTGGAATGGGCCGACGCGCTGTTGAAGGCGCATCCCGCGCGCCGTGGCATCGTCATCACCCACTACATGGTCGGCACCGGGAATCCGGCGAACTTCAGCACCCAAGGAGCTGCCATCCATGAGGCGTTGAAGGATAACCCGAACCTGATCCTGATGCACGGCGGCCACGTCCACGGGGAGGGCCGCCGCAGCGATACCTACCAGGGCCGCACGGTGCACTCCCTGCTGGCGGACTACCAGGGCCGCAGCAGGGGCGGCGACGGCTGGCTGCGGATCATGCGCTTCCGACCCTCCTTGAACCGCATGGAGGTGCAGACCTACTCCCCCGTGCTGGACCGTTTCGAGACGGACGAGGACAGCCGCTTTTCACTGACGGTAAACCTCCGCGGCGGGATGGGCCCCTTCACGGAGATCGGCAGCACCTCCGGCACGCCGGGCAACGCGGCGGTCACCTGGGAAGGACTGGAGCCCGGCACGCGATACGAGTGGTATGCGACGGTGAGCGACGGCTCCGCGACGGAAACCACCCCGCTGCGCTCTTTCGTGACGGACGGAGTGCCCTTCGCCCCGGTGGTGGAGCTGACTTCACCCGCCAACGGCTCGATCCATGCCAGCCCCGCCAGCATCCAACTGGAAGCAAGCGCGAGCGATATCGACGGCACCGTGGCGAAAGTGCGGTTCTTTTCCGGCACTACCCTGATCGGGGAAGACGACACGGCCCCCTACTCCGTCACATGGGAGGGCGTCCCCACCGGCAGCTACATCGTGATCGCGAAGGCCATCGACGACGAGGGCAACACCGGAGCCGCGGCGCCGGCGGGCCTGCAGGTGGTCACGGAACCCGCCGCGCCCGATCCGTCCACCGCATCCACCGGGCTTTTCAATGCAGGCTGGAGCGTCGCCGCCGGTTCCTCCGCCCCGCGGCAATTCACCCACCCCGGCGGCAACACCGGCGATCTGGAACTGAAAATCAACGGCACCGCTCCCTCTTTCCTGAGCGGCATCACCGCGGTGGCGAACTGGGAAAACCCGGGAAACAGCGGCGTGGATTCCATCGACAACCTCTACTCCGCCTATGCCAGCGGCTCCGGAAAGGCTTGGATCAACCTGCTCGACAATGCCAACCCGAACGCCGCGGATGCCAACCCCGCGACCGTGGAGGAATCCGCCGGGATGGCGGTTTCCTTCCTCCCCTACGCCTCCGGCTGGGTCGGAGCCAGCGTCGGCGGCAGCGGGCAAATCCTGGGGGGCAATCTTCCCGAGGGCGTGACGGTCACCAACCAGGGCAAAGGCATCTATTACGTCTCCGGCCTTGCGCTCGCGGGAAATTTCCTCGCCTTCCCCAACGGCGGTTCCGGGACCGATGCGGACAACGTCGTTTCCGTCCGCCAGGAAAGCGGCAACTGGTGGGTGGAAGTCCGGGACAATGCCGGCAACGGCCAGAATGCCTCCTTCAGCTTCCTCTACGTGCCCGCCTCCACCCCGGAAGTGCTCAGCGGCATGATCCTGAAAAACGGCAGCGTGGCCGCCTTGAACGGGAAACTGGCCGCCATGGGGGCGGATGCATCGAAAAAAGCGGGATACTTCGAGATCACTTTCGGCGACGGCAGCGGGATCAATCCCTCCAACAGCGCGCTTTTCCTGACCGGCGACTCGGGACCGGACTCGCACGCCGCGGACAATATCGCGAGCTACTCCGCCGCCGGAAATGCCTTCCGCGTCTTCAGCCAGGATCTGCCGCAGTTGAGCGGCTCTTTCCAAGCCACGGACATCCGTTTCCTGGCGGTGCCCTTCGATTTCCTCGCGCAACAGCCGCCCGCCGTGAGCCTGGAGGCCACGGACGCCCTGGGCGGGGAATACGGCGAAGACCGGGGCCTCGCCTTCACTTTCACCCGCAGCGGCCCCGCGGGGGCAGCAATCACGGTGGCCTACTCCACCGGCGGCACCGCCACGCCGGGTACGGATTACACCGCGCTCTCCGGCGTGCTGGAGATCCCCTCCGGCCAGAGCTCCGCCGCGGTGACGGTGGAAATCCTGCCGGACTCCGCCGCGGAGGGCGACGAAACCCTCAGCCTGGCCCTGATC
>CBFGVD010000048.1:0-11769 GCA_965651965.1 uncultured Verrucomicrobiaceae bacterium
CTCGCCCACCCCGTCGGGGACAAGGCCCGCTATGAAAAGCAGGTCAAGCAGGGCGGCTGGGTGGAGTTCCAAGGCTTCAAGTTCCACGCGCAGCCCGCCGATTTTCCCGCGGGCACGGCGGAGAAGGTGCTGGAGATTTACAAACGCTCCGCCTCCCACGAGGCCCAGGCGCAGAAGACCACCTGCCCCGGCTTCCACCCGGACTACGCGCTGGTGTGGAGCAAGGGCGGCAAGCCGCGCGTCCTGCAAATTTGCTACGGCTGCCACGAGTGGAAATACTTCGGCCCCGGCGGCTCGGTTTACACCGACATCGAGGACAAGACCTACTTCAAGCAGCTCCTGCCCCTGCTCCCGCGGGAAAAGGGGCGGAGGTGATTCCGCGGGCCGCTTCCCTTCGATAGCGATCTAACCGACCATCCCATGAAAAGACGGAACGCCTGCAAGACAATCATGTCTGCGACCCTTCCTTTGTCCGCTTTCGCGGCCGCAAAGGAGGAAAAGGACGGAAGCGCCAGAAACGAAGCCTTCGACGGGAACCTCGCCTTGGCAAACTGGATTTGGAGAAGTTGGACCGCGATACCTGACTCGAAGATGACGGTATTGAAACTATCGGTCGGTTACGAGCACGGGATCCGTTACTCGAAAGCCTTGGTTCGGTATCCTGACGGGCGAACTATATGCGTGGATTTTTCGCGATTCCTGAAACGGGAGGCGCTCGAAATCTTGTCTGCGGAGATCAAGATGGAACCGATCCCTGAGTTTCTGCGCGTTACGGCAGGCAGACTGCTCGATTTCATCCCGAAGCTGGCCGCCGAGGAGATAAGCGACGATCCGTTTGATCGGCATGGAATCCCATTCTTTGTCGAGATCCACGCAATCCTCGAGGACGGCTCGATCCAGAAGTACAACGTGGCGAGGGCGAACCCCCGGATATCACGGGAGATGGGCTCGTGGATGGATGCGGTTCATGAATTCTGCTTGAAATCCGGCTGATGGCCGGAGGCAGGGCTTTGAATGGCCGCATCTTTATCTCGAGACGCCCTGCACCGTCACGTTCCGGAATTCCCCCAGATCGTCGAAGGAGCCCAGGCCGATCCTGCCCCACTCGAAGGTCTTGTCTTGCGCGGTGAGCACGGGCTTTTCCATGTCGTCGAACCACACGCCGATATCCCCCGTCGCGCTGTTCCGCACGATCTTCACCTTGTGCCACCGGCCTTCCTTCCAGTGCGTGCCGCCGGTCCGGTAGGTGGTGACCGGCTTGCGGTCGGCCTTGTTCACGATGTGGATCTGGTGGTGAGGCTCGTCCGCTTTCTCGCCCAGGTGGGCATAGTAGAAGCGGTTTTTGCCATCGCCGCCGAAGGCGATGCAGAGGTCGTTGTTGCCTTGGTCGAACTTGGTCAACCGGCACTCCGCGGTAAGGGTGAAATCCCGCCACTCGCGTCCCCCGTACCATGCCAGGTTGAAGGGGCTGCGGAAGTCCGGCTTCTTTTTGCTCTGGGCCACGAGCTTGAGGACATGCGGCTTCTCCGCGAGCGACCATTTCCATGCATCCTTGTCGGAGAATTCCCAGCGCGAGGTATCCGCGAGCAGATCGATCCGGAGGGCGGCGGAGCGGCTGTTCGCCGCGCAGCAGGACGGCACGCTCACCGCCGGAGGCTCCGCCGCGGCCAGCAGCGCGGTGGAAAACGATAGCAGGAGAAACGGTTTCAAAACAAGGAAACGATGGGCGCTATATTGCAAAATACAAGATCGGGCCGAACATGGGTGCCTCTTTATCGCTTCAAACGCCCTTTGCGCCGTTTCAGGTTGACCGGAGATAAATGCCCCCGTATGCGGGTCCCGCTAACATTTGTTAGCCTTATTATCCCCCCATCGAATGAGATATTCCCTCCCACTGCTCGGCGTCTTCCTCGCCGCGAGTTCCGTCGCAAAGGCCGCCTACACGGTGACCTGGAACACCCACGGATCTCCGGGGAACTACCTCGCGCCCGTCACCTACGATGGTACATCCAACGGGGCCGGTATCCGCAATACCACCCTGGAGGTTTTCGGTGAACAATTCACCTTGGTCGGCCTGACGGACGGAGCCGGTGGCAGCCGTCTTACCCTTACTTCCGTGCCCGCCGCCTTTGACCTGGGCTATTATGTGGAGATTGCCGTCGGCTCCGCCGATGGATACGCCTTCAATGCGGAAGAAATCCGGGTGGTGAACCAATACGGTTTGGGGGATCGTTATGCATCGTTCCAAGTGCGCTCGAGCCTGGATAATTTCAGTTCGATCGTTGGCACCTCCGCGGTGGATCCTTCATCCGGGAGAAATACGACGCCCGGGGGCACGGTGGTGAATTATGACCAGGTGGTGGACATCTCCACCCTCCCGGCCATCACGGATGCGGTCACGTTCCGCCTCTATTTCCAGGACACGGATGGCGCGATTGTAATCGGCGGCTCCACGGAAACGCTGCCGGAAGGAATCCGCGTGACCGGACCCGATGCCTATACGGTTCCGGAGCCTTCCGCGCTCCTGCTGGCGGGATTGTCCTCCGGCCTGCTCCTGCGGCGGCGGCGGAGGTGAAGCCCGTGATCGCCGTGCGCGGCGTCCCGGAGTAGCGGCCCCGGCATTTCCCCGGTCTCCGCCAATGCTGCGAAAACGGATTGCCGCTTCGCGCCTCCGGTGCTTGGGTACAAACTGATGATTCACCCCGGCGGTACCAGCGGATCGAGTTCGGAAGATGCGGGGCGCCTGGTTTTGGCCCTCCGGGCATCCAACGAAGGCATCTGGGACTGGTGGATCGGCAAGACGGAGATCTACTATTCGCGGCGCATCCTGGAGTTCCTGGAATGCAGTGCCGCGGCTGCTCCGAACATCTTCCTGGAGCCCCACGGGGTGGTCCATGAAGAGGACCGGCCCCGTTTCTCCCAGGCCTTGAGGCACGTCCTCGATCCCGCGGGTCCCGAGCTTTTCGCCGTCGATTGCAGGGTGAAGACAGGCGCGGACCGCTGGCGCTGGCTGCGCATCCGCGGGACGGTGGTGCGCAATCGCGATGGCGCGGCCCAGCGGATCGCGGGCTCTATGATCGACATTTCCCTGCGCAAGCAAGCGGAAGCCCAGATCGGGGAAGAGCGCCACCTGCTCCGCATGTTGATCGATCACGTGCCGCTGCAGGTTTATTTCAAGGACCGGGAATCCCGCTTCGTGCTGGTGAACAAGCAGATGGCGGAATGGATGGGCTTCAAGGAGCCCGGCGACCTCAACGGCAAGCACGACCGGGATATCTTCGACCGCGAACACTGGGAACAAGCGGATGCCGACGAACGGCATATCATGGAAACGGGAGAACCCGTGAACGGCAAGCTGGAGCGCGAAACCTGGCGCGGCGGCCAGGCCACCTGGGTGCTCACCTCCAAATTCCCCTGGGTGGACCGCGGAGGGGAAATCAAGGGCACCTTCGGCGTATCCAGCGACGTCACGGAACTGGTGAAGGCGAAACAAGAGGCCACCGACCTCGCGGCGGAACTCCAGGTGCGGAACCAAGCCTACGAAGAGGAGCTGCAACTGGCCCGGGAAATCCAGCAGACCCTGGCCAGCTCGAACTTCCCGGAGGTGGGGGACGGTGTCTCCCAGCTCAATTTCGGCGCGCGCTACCTGCCCATCTCCGGCATGGCCGGGGATTTCTTCGAGGTGCTGCGCATCTCCGATAACAAGGCGGGCATGCTGATCTGCGACGTGATGGGCCACGGCGTGCGCTCCGCGCTGGTGGTGGCCATGCTGCGCGGCCTGCTGGAGAAGCAACGCCGCAGCGCCGCGGACCCCTCCGCCTTCCTGAGCGGGCTCAACAACGGGCTCGCCGCGATCCTGAACCGCGCGGGGGCCACGATGTTCGCCACCGCCTTCTATGCGGTGGCGGACCTGGAGGCAGGCGTGCTCCGCTATGCCTGTGCAGGGCACCCCGGTGCCGTGGCCACCGGTCCCGCCGGAGTCCGGCAACTCGCCGCGGTGCGGAAGGAAAAGGGACCGGGCCTGGGCCTCATCGCGAAGGCGGAGTATCCCGCGGGCGAAGTGCCTCTCTCGGAAATCACGCGGATCCTCCTCTTCACCGACGGCATCCTGGAAGCGGAGAACGAGGAAGGTGAGCCTTTCCTGGAAAAACGCCTGATGGAAGCCGCCGCGGCCTGCCGCGGGGAGACGCTGGAGGAAATGCTCGATATCGTCCTGACCCGAGTGCTGCAGTATTCCGACGGTCATCATTTCGATGACGACGTCTGCCTCCTCGGCATGGAAGTGGTACCCGCTCCCGCGGGGGTAGGCTCCGCCTGAGCGATGCCTAGAGGCCCGAAGGATGGCGCATCACATGACCGCGGCCCGCACGGGTCTCCGGCTTCCAGCGCGGGCCGCTGCGCCCGCCCGGTCCCCCGGTGTCCAGCCGCAAGCCCGCCACGGTCATGAAGACATGCCCGCTGCGGACATAGACGGTGATCCAGTCTCCCTCGCCTTTTTTCCCGTAGGAGAAATATCCCCGGCTCGGCATGGAGCCCTTCAGCAAACCCGCCTCCCGCAAGACATAGGACACCGTGCCGGAGCAATCGTAGCCGCTGTCGTTGTGCCGGGCGTGGCCGCCGCCCCATTTGTAGGGCTTGGCCTGAAGGCGGTTCCCGGCGGCGATGGCGCGCTTCACCGCCTCCGGAGCTTTCTTCGGCGCGTAAGCGATCCCATCCTTGAGCAGGGCGGTCCGGCCGTTCTGGAAACGGTAGGAAACGGGATGCTTCGCCTTGACCTGCCGGGCACAGGAACTGAGGCCCAGCGCGGCGATGAGGGAAAGAAGCCAGAAAAGTTGTTTCACGCGGTCGATTTTACGGATTTCTTGAATTTTTTCAAATATTTCTCATCAGGGGTTCTGCGAGCCCGCGCGATCGTAGAGGCGCAGCCACAGCTCCCGCAGGTTTCCCCGGCACAGGCGCATTTCCCTTTCCAGCGTTCCGGGGGGCAGGGAGGCCGCCCCGATGCGCTGGAACAGCGCCCGCGCGAGGCCGGGCCCGGACTTCAAGCGGATCAATTCCGGCCAACTTCCCCGGCGGTGCCGGGCCGCGAGAATCCCCGCGGCAGGGGCCAGCAGCACTCGCAGCAACCGCCGCTCCCGCCATGGCAGGTGCGTTTCGCCGTCCAGCATCACGTGCATCCCGGCGCAGCCGCGCAGCAGCTCGCGGTCCCCGTCGCTCAGACCGCGGCGCTCGTCGTTGAAAAAGAGGCGGATCACTCCCTCGCCGCGGGCTTCAAGCCGCCGCGCCCATGCGGCGAGGAGGGTGGTCTTGCCGGCACCGTGGCGGCCCGTCACCGCCGCCCGCCGCCCGAGTTTCTCCCGGCGGTTCTCCAAGGCTTCCCAGGAGGTGCCGATCAACTCCGGATCGAAGGCCAGCACCCGCTCCAGCCGGGAGGGGGCGAAGGGGTTGTCCCGCGCTTTCATGATCCCGTGCCGAAGCGCTTCAGCCGCCTGGCAAGCCGGTGCGCCGAGCGCGGGGCCTCGATGCTCCCCAGCGTGATCGCGCGGCCCTGCGGCCCCACGGTGAATTCCTCCAGCGCCAGGGAGCCGCCCTTTTTCTCCACCAGCTCCGCCGCCCAGACAATGCTGATCAGCTTCCCGTCCATGCTCCAGGGTTCTCCGGGCAAGACGCAGGAGAAGGCCCGCTCGCCTCGGGATTCCCCGCCCAAGGGCAGCTCGAAATGGATTCCCGCCTCCTCCGTCCCGCGCCCGCGCGTATGCCAGAATACCCGCAGCTCCAGGTCCTTCGGCGGTTTTTCAAGATCCCAGGAAACGCTGCCCTCCAGCGTGCCGTAGGGTTTCAATTCGCGGCTTTTCAGCGTGATGCGGTTCATGGCAGTTCCTCCTTTCCCGGAGCCCGCACGGTGATCGCCCGCTCCGCGTTCACATCCGGCAGGCGGGGAATATCCGCCCGGATGCAGAGCAGCCAGCGGATGCGGTTGTGGGTGCCCTCGAAGCCCGGCACCGCGTCCGGCGGGATCGCCACGGTGGCGTGACCCCGCTCCGTGGCCGCCGGCACGGTGGTCTCGAAGATCACCTGCTCGTGGAACACGGATTTCGCGGTCGAACTGCTGGAGCCGTTCCGGTAAGTGGCTTCCTCCCTGCCGACGAGGATCAGGATGAAACTCCGCGGCTGCCCGCGCCCGCCGGCACGGCGCCAGCGCACGGATGCGGTGCCGCCGGGCAGCAGGGAGGCTTCATCGATGCTCAGCTCGAAGACCGGACCGAAGAGCGCGAAAAACATATACCCCAAGGCCGCCAGGAGGCCCAGACCGACCAGCACGAAAGGAATCAGGAACAGGCTGAAGACCCCGCCTCCCCATGCCCCGCCGCCGCCCCGGCCGAATTCCTGGAGATTGTCCCGCAACGCGAAGGCGATGAACCCGTTCCAAAAGAGGGCGAAGACCAGCATGATCACGAAGCCCGCGAGAGGTACCGTCCGCAGCCGGGTCCACTCCCCGGCGGCCATCGGCTTGTCCCCTATCCGGCGGACGGCCGCTGCTGGCCGGGGACCGGAGACCGGCTCCTTCTTGCCCCGCTTGCGGAACAGCCACCACAGGCCGCCGAAACCGATCGCCATGAAAGGCAGGGGGAACAAGGCGAGGAGCGCGGCCCAGCCCGGATCCCGTTTCACGACGGCCCGCCAGGGCTTGGCCGGATCGACGAAGACCGTGAGGGTGCTGCCGCGCGGATGGGCGGCCACCACCGCCTGCTTGCCTTTCCGGCCGGAGGAACTGCCGCCGACGAGCCCGTAGCGGTTCGAGCGGTATTCGCGGTTCCCGACCGTGTAGCGGTAGAAGAGATCCACGGAGTAGGTCGTACCGTCGTCGCCGCTATGGCTGCGCACCCGGCTGTGAAGCACTTCCGCCGGGGTAGCCTGCCAACTCCGCATGGCCACCCAATCGAGGGCCTTCGGGACGACCAGCCCGGCAAAGATCCCGAGCCCGGCGAGGCCGAAGATGAGGAAGAAGATCACCGCGAGGGCGGTGCCGCCGGGTTCCTGGCCGCCGGAGCGGGGTTGTTTGTCCCGCGGTTTGGCAAAGGTGATCGCCAGGCCGATCATTACGAAAAAAGCGCCGAAAGCGGCGAAGGCGAGGCCGAACAGGAGCTGCCCGGGACCGGCCCCGGCGAGGGAGGAATCCCCCGGATCCGAGGGATTCACCCGGCAGGTGGCGGACACCCCTGCCGGGGAAGCCAGCGGACCCTCCGGGCCGGTTAGCAGCGGCTCCCGGATTTCGGCAAAATCCTCATAGTCATGGCTTTCCTCCTTATTTTCCCAAAGGCGGGAACCGGTGTAAGTCCTGCCGTCCAACTCGTAGCGATAGAGCAAGTCGGCGCGGAAATCCCCCCGGTCCTTCGTTCCCTGCACGATCTCGAAGCGCTCGATGGTGCACGGGATTTCCTTCCACCCGATTGCGGAAATACTTCCCGACATGGCCCAGAGCCCGATCACGAGGAAGATCGAGCTGAAAGCCGTCCAAAAGATTCCGAAAGCCCGCTGGCCGCAGCCCCTTTTCATGACGCGGCCATCTCTAGCAGAACATGCAGCCGAATGGCCGCTGTAAAATCAGGCTTGTCTTTCCAGCCACTCCCTCACTCCTGCCAGCGCCCGGCCGCGGTGGCTGAGCGCGTTTTTAACCTCCGGACCGAGTTCGGCGAAGCTGCGATCATGGCCCTCCGGCGCGAAAAGCGGGTCGTAGCCGAAGCCCCCGGCGCCGTACGGCGCATCAAGAATCCGGCCCTCCACGGTGCCGCTGAAATCCGCCAATACCCCGCCCGCCCGCGCCAGCACCATGGTGCAACGGAAGCGGGCGGCACGATTCTTCTTCCCTGCCATCTCCGCCATCAGCCGGGCGTTGTTTTTCGCATGGTTGCCCTCTTCCCCGCCGTAGCTGCTGGACCAGACGCCGGGCGCGCCGTCCAGGGCATCCACCTCCAGGCCGGAATCGTCCGAAAGCACCAGTCCGGTCGCTTCACGACTGATCGCGAGCGCTTTAAGCGTCGCGTTTTCCAGGAAAGTCGTGCCCGTTTCCTGGACCGCCGGAAGGCCGGTGAAATCGTTCACATCCAATACCTCGTAGCGGTCCCCGATCATTTCCCGGATCTCCTGCGTCTTGTGCGCGTTGCGGGTGGCAATGATCAGGCGGGCTTGTCCGGCGGGCATGCCCAGGGGCTAGCCGGAGCTTGGTCCCGCGCCAAGATTTTTGAAATAATCGCCCTTCCGGCGACGCCTTATAGTCGTAATGAAAGCCGTCACCTACCTTGCCGCCTTCGCCCTTGGAACCGCCGCCATGGTGGGCTCCGCCTTTTCCAAGGAATTGGAGGGCTGGTCCACCGATCTGGACAAGGCTTTCGCACAGGCGAAGAAAGAGAAGAAGCCGCTCCTCGTCGAATTCACCGGTTCCGACTGGTGCCCGCCCTGCATTGCCATGCGCAAGAACGTCTTCTCCAAGAAGGAGTTCGTGGATGCCGCCAGCAAGAAATTCATCCTCGTGGAGCTCGATTTCCCGCGCGGGGACGAGAAGCTGAAGGAGAAAAACGATCCCTATGCCAAGGAATACAAGATCGAGGGCTTTCCCACGGTCATCCTCTTCGATTCCGAGGGGAAGGAATTCGACCGCTTCTTCGCCTCCGAGTATCCGAAGACGGATCTTTTCCTGAAACATCTGGACGAAGCCCTCGCGAAGAAGGAACTCGACTGAAACTTTCGTAGCAGCGCTGTTCATGGCAGCCTGAGCCCCGTCCGGTCCCGTGCCGGGCGGGGTTTTTCTTTTGGAATATCCGCGCGGACCTGCCTTCATAGCTTGCATGAAAGCGCTCTTCCGCTCTCTCGCCGTGCTTGCCGCCTCCGTGTCCTTCGCCTTCGCCGGAACAGAGGGCTGGGTGACGGATTGGGAAGCAGCGAAAACGAAAGCCAAGGCGGAAAACAAGCCGATCCTGATCAACCTGACCGGCTCCGACTGGTGCGGCTGGTGCATCAAGCTGCACAAGGAGGTCTTCGACCAAAAGGCCTTCAAGGACTACGCCGCCGCGAACCTGGTGCTCATGGAGGCGGATTTCCCGCGCAAGACCCAGCTCTCCCCCGAGCTGAAAAAGCAAAATGCGCAGCTCAAGAAGGATTACCTGAACGAAGGCTATCCCACCGTGCTGCTGCTGGATGCGGAGGGCAAGAAGCTCAGCGAGGACATCGGCTACCGCGAGGGCGGGCCGGAGGCTTACGTGAAGCACCTGCAGGAACTCCTCGCGAAAGCGAAGAAGTAGGCCCTTTCAGCTTTCCAGGCCGCGCAGCGCGGCGAGCATTTTCAGGCAGGCCCTGCCGACCTCCGCGCCCTTCGTGACCAGGTGCTCGCGGAAGAAGGCGAGGCGTTCCGCGCTTTCATCGAAATGCTGCGGGGTCAGCACGCAGGAGAAGACCGGCACCCCGGTATCCAGTTGCACCCGCATCATCCCGGAGATCACGGCATCGGCCACGAATTCGTGGCGATAGATGCCGCCGTCCACGATCAGGCCGAAGGCGATGATGGCATCGTACTTGCCGGTGCGGGCCAGGGCCTGGGCGAAGAGCGGGATCTCCAAGGCCCCCGGCACGGTGAACTCCGTGGCAGCGGCTTCGGCGGCGAACACCTCCTTGCAGGAATCGCTCGCCCCCCGGAGGAGATCGGCGTGCCAGGTCGCGGAGATCAGGGCGATATTCATGGGCGAGCGAAGGGCGGAAACGCCCCGCGAGTCAACCGTCCTTGTTCCCCCGCGGGCGGGCTGATAGTGGCAGCGCATGAGTAAAATCCACCAAGCGGCTCGCGCGGGGGATCTCGCGGAGGTCCGCCGCCTGATCTCGGCGGGCATGCCCGCCGACGCTCACGAGGAAGAAACCGGGCACACTCCCTTGATGGCGGCATGCATCAGCCCCCGGGCGGGATGCGACATGCTCCGCTTCCTGATCGGCAGCGGTGCGGATGTGAACGCGTCCGAGAAGCCCCGGGAGCTGCCCCGCATCGATTTCCCGGAATCCATGGAGGGACTTGATCTGGACCCGGAAGTGAGCGCGATGCTCCGGTCGGCCAGCGAAATGACGGCCGGATTCGTTCCCGATGCACCCCCGATGGCAGTGGCGGTGGCGAAAAATATCAGCCTGGAAAAACTGGACGTGATGCTGGAAGCGGGGATGGACCCCGGCGCGCGCTCCGGCCACGGCTATACGATGGCTATCACGGCGGCCTTCGCGGACCGGATGGGCCTGATCCGGCATCTCCTGCAAATTGGCGTGGGGGTCGAGGGGGAGACTTCTTATGGCGAATCGATCCTGGGGGTTCTCTCTTCCAGGGGGCACTTCGCCGAGCTCCGGGAACTCCTTGAACAGGGCTTGGATCCCGCACCGCTCCGCTGGACACCGCTGCTGCATGCAGTGGCATTCGGAAGTCCGGAAGAGGTGGCCGGGCTCGTGGAGGCGGGAGCGGACCTCGAAGCCGCGGACCGATACGGACGCACGGCTTTCCTGATGGCCGTGCACCGCGGGGACACGGCGAAGGCCGCTTTCCTGCTCTCCAAAGGTGCCGGGAGGCACGCCACGGGACATTGCGGCTGGGCGGCGACCCACTACGCGGCTTCCCGCAACGACACGAAGATGCTCGGGTGGCTTTTGGATCAGGGATTCGATCCCGGTGCCGAAGACTCGCTCGGCAATACCCCCTTGGGCATCGCCGCCGGGCATCGCGCGGCGGACGCTTTCCGCCTGCTTCTGGATGCGTGCGGGAACTGGGAGGCGACTCCCGCCGAACGCAAGGCGGTGACCGAAGCCGCGGCCGATCCCCGCATCGTCCGCCTGCTGCTGGAGCGGGGAGTCCAACTCCGCGAATTCGAGGCGGAAGCGATCCGGGATTTGATCGGCCTCGGTACCGCGGAGGAGCTTTCCGCGAGCGAGGAGGAATACCTGGCCGGACGCTTCCCGCGCTTCGGCACCGCGAATCCGGAACGGATGGCGGAACCCTTTTGGGAAGCGATGGTGCGCTGCGGTTGGTCAGGCTTCCGGGCGGCGGACCGATTCGGGGATTCTTCCTTCGGTCGCGAAGAGCCGGTATGGAGCCACGACCGCTTCGGAATGTCCACGACCCCGCTGCCGGACGGCCGTTTCATCCAGATCGCCGGCGAGCACGAGGATCACTATGACCCCGACTTCTGCATCTACAACGACGTGGTCATCCACGACGGCAAGGGCGGCATCGAGATCCTGGGCTACCCGGAAGAGGTTTTTCCGCCGACCGATTTCCACTCGGCCACCTTCGTAGCCCCGTGGATCTACATCATCGGCAATCTCGGCTATCCCGAAGCACGCCGGGGCGACCATACTCCCGTGTACCGTTTCCATGTGGAGACCGGCAGGATCGAAGCGGTGGCCACCTCCGGCGAATGCCCCGGGTGGATCCACTCGCACGAGGCCGTCCCGGAGGAAGGCGGATCGATCCTGATTTCGGGCGGCAAGGTGATAAGATTTTCCGAAGACGGATCGCAAACCATTGAGGATCAGAATGAAATCTTCCGCCTGAACCCGGCAAGCGGGGCTTGGACCCGGCTCTAAGGAGAGGAACCTGCGGAGGCGGAGGCGGCCGGGGTTTTCCTTTTCAAAATGAACCTCTTCCGCCAAGTTCCGCGGCCCCGCCGGAGCTTCCGGCGGGTTTCCGATTTCCCACGACCATGTCCGACAAACGCAGACCCTTCCCCTTCGACGAATTCGAGC
>CBFGVD010000049.1:0-11725 GCA_965651965.1 uncultured Verrucomicrobiaceae bacterium
ATCGACGGTCCGGAAGCTCCGGGCAATTTCACCGCCTCGGACAATCTTTTCCTGTCCCTCAATATCGGGGGGGACCTGGGGCGGCACCGGTTGGAATCCCGGCTGGGCGGCGGCTCGGTGTTCACGCTAGATACGGACCTCTCCGGCTCCACACCGGAGGGGACGGAGCATCACTACGTGCTCACGGTGGAAGACGGGGCGGGGGCTTCCGGATCCTCCGGCTGCCGTGCGAAATGGTACCGTGACGGCGAATTGCAGGGCAGCCTGGACCTGGGCTACCGGCTGGCGGATCTGCGCGACGTGAACAACTGGATCGGGCGTTCGATGTGGGCGGGTGACATGAATTCCAATCTGGCGTTGAACGAGTTGCGGATCTACGCGCACGCCTTGTCCGCCGCGGAGGTGGCCTCCAGCCATGCCGCCGGTGCCGCCGTGGTTTACCCGCCGCCGGTCGCGCAAGCGGACACGGCGACGATCCACGCGGGGCAAAAAGTCCGGATCGCCGTGCTGGCGAACGACACGGGTGCGATCCATCCGGCCGCGGTGGAGATCGTCACGCAGCCCGCGGCAGGCACGGTGACTGTGGATGCTACCGGTGGAATCCTTTACGCGCACGACGGGTCCGCGGACGCAGAGGACAGCTTCTCCTACAGGGTTTCGGGGGAAGGCGGCGTTTCGGAGGCCGCGCCCGTGACGGTACAAGTCAGCCCGGAGCTGAGGATCGGCAGTCCCTCGCTCGCGTTGCCTGCCGAGCCGCCGGCCACGGAGATCCAGGTGGTACCGGCGTTTCCGGGGGTGAATTTCACGAAGGCTCTTTGTTTCTCCTCTCCCCCCGGGGATACGAAGAGGCTCTTCGTGTGCGAGATCGGAGGGAAACTGAAAGTCATACCCGATGTTACGGCCGAGAGTCCTTCTGCATCGGTGGTTTTGGATCTGGTGAATGTGATTTCCGATCCGCCGCGGGTGCCCGCGGAAACGATCACGCCCGGCCCGAACGGCGAATGCGGTCTCCTGGGTTTGGCCTTCCACCCGGACTACGCGAACAATGGCTATTTCTACGTGACGTATTCCGTGGTGAAAGCCGGTTCCGGAGGCTGGTTCCAGCGGCTCTCGCGCTTCACGATGCCGCCGGATCAGATCGGGCAAGCGAATCCGGTGGCGGATGCCGCATCCGAACTCATCCTGATCGAACAAGCGGACCGGGAGGATAACCACAACGGGGGAGACATCCATTTCGGCCCCGACGGCTACCTTTATTACTCCGTGGGGGACGAGGCGAACGCGAACGACAAGTACGTGAACAGCCAGGTGATCGATAAGAACATCTTCTCCGCGATGCTGAGGATCGACGTGGACAAGAAGCCGGGCAATCCGGAGCCCAACCCGCACGTCTCCGTGCCGACGGACGGAGGTGTCGCGCGTTATTCCGTGCCGGTCGACAATCCCTTTGTGGGCGCTACAGGGTTCAACGGCCTGCCTGTCGATCCCGCAGAAGTGCGGACGGAATTCTGGGCGGTCGGTCTCCGCAGCCCCTGGCGCTTCTCCTTCGATCCGGCGACCGGGGAATTGTGGCTCGGGGATGTGGGCCAGAACCAGTACGAGGAGGTGGACATCATTGAAAAAGGCGGGAACTACGGCTGGGTGTACCGGGAGGGCCTGCACGATACCGCCTTTACCAATCCGGTGCCGCCCGAGAAACCCCCGGGATTCACCCCGATCGATCCCGTTTACGAATATGTGCATACGGGGATGGCCGGGGATTCGGATTACAAAGGGAACTCGGTTATCGGGGGAGTGGTATACCGGGGCGGGAGGATTCCAGCGTTGACCGGTGCTTATATCTTCGGGGATCAGGTCTCCGGACACATCTGGGCGCTGACCCGGGAGGGAGGAGTACCGGGCGGGGAGGTGACGGTGCAGCGGATTGCCGGACAGGCCTTCCTCTCGAATTTCGGTACCGACCCCTCCAACGGGGACGTGCTGGTTTCCGACTATTTCGGCGGGCGCATCATGCGCCTCGTATCCGCCACTTCCGCGAGCGGTTTTCCCGCAACCTTGAGCGGAACAGGGCTCTTCGCGGATCTCAGCGATCTTTCCCCGGCTCCCGGGGTGTTGCCCTACGAGCCGAACGTGACTTTCTGGAGCGATCACGCGGTGAAGCGCCGCTGGTTCGCGATCCCGGACCTCACGGCCCGCATGAGCTGGTCCCGGGACGGGCTGTGGGGCTTTCCGGACGGGCAGGTGTGGGTGAAGCACTTCGATCTGGAAACGGAGCGGGGGAACCCGGCTTCCCCCAAGAAGAGGATCGAGACCCGGGTGCTGGTGAAAAACTCCGGGGGGATGTACGGCGTCAGCTATCGCTGGAACGAAACTCAGACGGAAGCCTATCTGGCCGCGGACGGCGGGGAGGATTTCCCGGTGAACATCACGGTGGACGGGGAGCCGTATTTCCAGCAATGGCGCATCCCGGGTCGCGCGCAATGCCTGAGCTGCCATACGCCGCAAGCCGGACACGCGCTGTCCTTCAACACGCCGCAACTGAACCTCGGCCGGGAAATCAACGGTTTCCATGGCAATCAGATCGAATTGCTGGAGGCTGCCGGATATTTCTCCAATACACCGGAATCCACGAACCTGTTGCCGCGGCACCTGCGGGCGGATGAAACGGATCGCCCGCTGGAGGAGAGGGTGAGATCCTACCTGGCGGTGAATTGCGCCTACTGTCATGCGGGTGCGGAGGGCACCGCGCCGACGGCTTGGGATGGCCGCCACGAACTGGCGCTGGCGGAGACAGGGCTTATCAACGGGGAGGCGAACGGCAACAACGGCGACCCGGCAAACAAGCTGGTGGTGCCGGGGGACACCCTGCACTCGGTGGTGTTGAACCGTGTGGCGGGCACGAACGGTTTCACGCGCATGCCGCCGCTGGGGAGCAACGAGATCGACCACGCGAGCGCGGCCATGCTCGCCGAATGGATCAACGCCCTGCAGGACCGCCAGGACTACGGAAAATGGAGGGAAGAGCACTTCGGCAGCAGTCCGGAAGGAGATCCCGCCGAAGATCCGGACAGGGACGGCATCCCGAACCGCGATGAATATCTGGCGGGCACCTCGCCGCTGGACGGGACCAGTTTCCTCCGCCCGACGCTGGAACGCGGCGGAGAGACGGTCGCCTTCGGTTTCAGCATCCCTGCGAACCGTTCGGTCAGGGTGGAAACCTCGGTCGATCTGCTGGACTGGCATTCATGGGATGTCCCCGGCAACGACGGGGTTTCCCTGCCTGCCGGGGAGCATGCGTTCGAGGGGACGGCGGCGGATGCGGCGCGCTTCTTCCGCTTGCAGATCGAGGAGAGATAAACGCGGGAACGCTTGAGCCGGGGAGCCGTGCCGGTATTCGCTCCGGCATGCAAGTGCGCGTGCTCGCCGTACCGAATGCCAGACGAAGCGAGGTCGTGGGCTGGGAGCTTGATCCGCGCGCGGGAAAGGTTCTCCGCGTGAAGATCGCGGCTCCGCCGGTGGAGGGAAAGGCGAACGCAGCGCTCCGGAAATTTCTCGCGGAGCACTTCGGACTCCCCACGTCGCAAGTAGTCTTGGAAAAGGGAGATACTTCGAGGATCAAGACATTCAATATCCCCGACGGGATGGTGTGATCGGGTGCCGCCGAAAAAAATTACGTGGTTCCCATGCTGGCGCATTGCCAGTCGGCGGCGGTCTTGCTAGTAGGCGCTCGGATGGCGTGGTCGTTCCGGCAGATGGAGTTCGCTTGGGCAAGGAAAGCCCGGGCGGTTCCGCCGTCCTCACCGCGGAACAGCACTTCCAAGGGCGATGGCGGGCTGACGGAATGGTGCCGTGAAACCGCCGTATCGCTGGGCCTTCCCGAGCTCGCGCGGCGGGTCCGTGTCGGGTGGAATTCCCGCATGCAGACGACCGCCGGGCGCGCCTGGTGGCCGGACCGCCTGATCGAGCTGAACCCGAAGCTGAAGGAACTGCCGCCGGAGGAAATGTGGCGGACCCTGCGCCACGAGTTGGCGCATCTCGTTGCCTACGAACGGGCCGGGCGGCGGCGGATCGAGGTCCACGGCGCGGAGTGGCGCGCGGCCTGCGCCGAGCTGGGCATCCCGAACGAGCAGCCTTTCCACAATCTCCCTTTCAAGCGGAAGCGGATGAAGCGGAATTTCGCTTACGTATGCCCGCAGTGTTTCAGCACCATCCGCCGGGTGAAAAGGATCCACCGGATGGTAGCCTGCTATGCCTGCTGCCGGAAATACAGCGGCGGCCTCTTCGACGCGCGCTTCCGCCTGCTGGAGCAGAAGCTCTAGCGTGCATTCCGGATCGCTTCCAGGCGTCGGCCGGTCCATTCCGCTTCGGCCTCGAAGCGGTTCTCCTGGTAGAAGCGGAGGATTTCCCCGTAACGGGTCACGGGATCGAACCGGATCGCGTGGCGGAGTTTCCGAAGGCAGACGGGGCAGAGCGCCATCGGGGTGGAATCGGCCTCCTGCAGGTGGTTGGCCCCGTTCATGTTGCATTCGTAGTGGATGCAGTGGCGGATCCCGAACATGTGGCCCATCTCGTGGGTCAGGATCTTCGCGGCCCGGCGCAGCACGAGCTTTCCGGCATCCCCGTCCGCCCCGTCGTCCGGTTGGTAACGGGCGAAGCTGAAAACACCGACGCGGTTGCGGGTTGAAGCCTGGCCGAAAACAAAGTTCCACGATTCGTCCGGATACAGGTCGGTCATGGTGACGGCGATCATCGCGTAGGCGTCCGGCGGGAGGCGGCGGGGCAGCCAGGCGAGGATATCCGTGCTTTTCCACTGCGTGCGCCCGGCATTTTCCCGTTCCTTGGCAGGCACTTCCCGGTCCTGCACGGCCGGGAGCAGCGCCACCGGCATGGGGTGGTAGCAGGCGGCCGTGTATTCCTCCAGCAGCTTGAGATCGGGAGCGGTGCCGTTCGCGAAGTCCCCGAGAGGCAGGATGTAGAGTTTCTTCCTTACCCGGTCCGGCAGGTTGGGGCGGGAGGCGACGTAGCGGGCATAGGTTTGCTCGGGCTCGGGATGAGCGGCGAGCCAGTCGAAATTTCCGGGAGCTTTCTTGGCCTGGAACTCCCCGTGGTCGCTGAAAGCCCGCCGGAGCTTTGCATCCAGATCGCGGAGGGAACCCGCCGCTGCCGTCCGGGCTTCTTTTCCCGGCGGTTCGAATGCTCCGATGGCGGCACCGCAAGCGGCGAGGGCGAGAAGACAGGGCACCCGGAAGAGGGCTCGGGAAGTCATGCCGACATGAAGGGTTATTTCCGCCCCCGAGCCAAGGATTCCGTCTCTCTGGAGCGGGGCTACTTTTTCCGTCCCCGGCCTCCCTTCGGGTAAGCCACTTTCTGCCGCGGGGCGGAGGCGGCGGGAGCACCGTCCTTCAGCGCGGCGATCTGATCGCGCAGGTGGGCGGCACGCTCGAATTCCAGCTTCGCGGAGGCATCCAGCATCTCGCGCTCCAGTTCGGCGATCACCCGCACCTTGTCATACACGGCCTCGTCGTCGGAGACGATCGAACGGCTGAGTTTGTCCGCGGTTTCCCGCTGGTTCGAGTAGAGCTGCAGGCTTTCCTGGACGGCGCGTTTCACGCTCTGCGGCGTGATGCCGTGGGTCTCGTTGTGCTCCATCTGGCGGGTGCGGCGGTATTCCGTGACGTCGATCAGGCGCTGGATGGAATCCGTGACCTGGTCGCAGAAAAGCACGCACTGTCCGTTGATATGGCGGGCTGCCCGGCCGGCGGTCTGGATCAGGCTGGTCTCGTTCCGCAGGAAGCCCTCCTTGTCGGCATCGAGGATGCAGACGAGGGAGACCTCCGGGAGATCGAGGCCTTCCCGGAGAAGGTTGATGCCGACCAGGATATCGAATGCCGCGGCGCGGAGCTGGCGGAGGATTTCCACGCGCTCGACGGTATCGATGTCGGCGTGGATGTAGCGGACCTTCAGGCCCGTTCCCTGGAGGTATTCCGAGAGATCTTCCGCCGTCTTTTTCGTGAGGGTGGTGACGAGCACCCGCTCGCCCTTCTCGACGCGCTGGCGGCAGAGCTCGATGGTCTCGTCGATCTGGTGCTTGAGAGGGCGGAGCGTAAGCGTCGGATCGAGCAGGCCGGTGGGGCGGATGATTTGTTCCACCACCAGCGGTTTTCCGGGTTTTCCGGGGTCGAAGGCCTCCACGGGCTCCGCGCTCCCGCTCGGGACGATGCGGAGCTTTTTCAGGTCGATGTGGGTGAAACCGCGGTCGTCTCCCCGGCCCTTCACCGGGATATAGCGCCTGTTCTCCGGGCGGGAGTTCACGATTTCGAAGGGCCCCGGCGTCGCGGAGACGTAGAGGCGCTGCTTCGTCATCTGCATGAATTCGTCGAAGCGCAGCGGCCTGTTGTCGAGCGCGCTGGGCAGGCGGAAACCGTGTTCCACGAGCACCGTCTTGCGGCTTTTGTCGCCCTCGTACATGCCGCCGACCTGGGGGATGGTCACGTGGCTTTCGTCCATCATCAGCAGGTAATCCTCCGGGAAGAAATCCAGCAGCGTATGGGGGCGGGAGCCGGGCGGCCTGCCGGTGAGGTGGCGGGAGTAGTTCTCGATGCCCTGGCAGAAGCCCATCTCCTGCATCATCTCGATGTCGTAGTCGGTCCGCATGCGGAGGCGCTGGGCCTCGATCAGCTTGCCTTCTTTCTCGAACCAGGCGACGCGTTCCTCCGCCTCCTTGCGGATTTCCACGATGGCGCGCTTCATCTTGTCCCCCGGGGTGACGAATTGCTTCGCGGGGAAGAAGGTGTGCTTGTCCACCCGGTCGATCGCGGCACCGGTGAGGGTATCGATGGTGGTGATGCGGTCGATCTCGTCGCCGAAGAATTCCACCCGGACCGCGGTTTCGTCGAGGTAGGCGGGATGGACCTCCACCACGTCCCCCCGCACGCGGAATTTCCCGCGGCCGAAGGCGATGTCGTTGCGCTCGAAGAGGATCGAAACGAGCGATTGGAGAAAGTCGTCGCGCCGCAACTGCTGGCCCACCCAGACCGGGACCATCATGCCCTCGTAGTCGTCCGGCGATCCCAAGCCGTAGATGCAGGAGACGGAGGCGATGACGATGGTATCCTCCCGGGTGAGCAGTGAACCCATGGTGGAAAGGCGCAGGCGCTCGATCTCGTCGTTGATCGAGGAATCCTTTTCGATGTAAGTATCCGTCCGCGGGATGTAGGCCTCCGGCTGGTAGTAGTCGAAGTAGGAGACGAAGTATTCCACCGCGTTGTGCGGGAAGAAATTCTTGAACTCCGAGTAAAGCTGGGCGGCCAGGGTCTTGTTGTGGCTCATGATGAGCGTCGGCTTGCCGATTTGCTCGATCACGTTCGCCATGGTGAAAGTCTTTCCGGAGCCCGTGACCCCGAGCAGCGTCTGATGGACGTTTCCGGCCCGGATGGATTTCACCAGCTTGGCGATGGCCTGGGCCTGATCGCCCTGCGGGGCATATTCGCTGGAAAGTTGGAAGGGCATCCGGCCCCTGTGTAGCCGCGGAAAGGTCCGCCCGCAAGGGGGGCTCTCAAGCGCGCTTGGAACGCATGGCCGCCACCCGGGCGATCCCGTCGTCCGCGGCCAGTTTCCGGTATTCCGCGGAGCCCGCGGGGAAGGCGGCGATTTTTCCTTCCGCATCGAAGTGGATCCCCCAGCCGTAGCGTTTCGGCAGCGCGGAGGTGCGAAGGCAGGGCAGGGGCTTCGCGCGGATGCGGGCGAGGATTTCCGCCCGGGTTTCGCCCGTGGCCGGTTCCCTGCGCACCTCTCCTTCCAGGACTAGTTCCTCGTGCGTGTAACGGTAGGGGTTTTCCCGTAGCAGATTCAGGTGGATCAGGTGGATCGGGATCTTTCCGCCGCGGGCGGGGGGCTCGATGCCGGTGGATTCCGGGCAATCGGGGGCGATGCAAATGAAGGTATTGCGGAAATTCATCATCGCCCGGCGCGGATTTTGACCTGTTCGAGAATCCAGGGCCGGATGATTGCGAGATCGGGATCATCTGCCGCCAGGGCGAGCATCGCTGCGGCTTCTTCCGCGAAAGATCGCTCGAGCAGGCCGCGGGCTTCCTCGCCGCGGCCCTGGACACAGGCGTAGCAGGCCAGATTGTAGAGGATCAACGCGTGTTTCGGGTGGCCCTGGAGAGCGGAGCGGAGGATAAGCTCGGCTTCATCGATGGACCGCGCGCGCCGCTGGGCATAGGCGGCCTGGATCCACCAGCCGGGATCGGAGGGCTCCCTTTCGAGCATCGGCATGCAGATCTCCGCGGCGGTCGCCCAAGCCTTCATGCGGAAAAGGGCGTCCACCCTCAGGTGCAGCACGGGCGAGGCCCCGGCGTCATCTCCCGCGAGCTGATCGAGTTCTCCCAGTGCATCCTCGGGCATCCCGAGTTCCAGGAATCCGATGGCGCGGTGGCAAGCGGCGGCGGCTTCTTCGGTCACGCGGCTAGCATTGCAGGCACGAGGCGCTTGGCAACCCGCCCGCATCCGCGGGATGGAGAAACTCGGCGGCCCGGCGCTCGGACCAGTATTCTCCGGTATCGGAAGAGAAGCCGACGTGCCCGCCATCCGCCGGGATTTCGAGGTGGAAGGAAGGGTTTGCGGCCGCTTCTTCGCGGGGGTAGCAGCCGGGTCCGAGGAAGGGGTCGTTGGCGGCATTGACGAGCAGGGCGGGAATGGTGATCCGCTTCAAAAAGGGGCGCGCGCTGGCCCGGGCCCAGTAATCTTCCGCATCCCGGAAACCATGGAGGGGTGCGGTGTAGCGATCGTCGAACTGCTTGAAATTCCGGATGCCGCCGATGCCTTCCAAATCGATCTCGCGGGGATAGCGCGGTTTCTTTTCCGCCAGCTTGCCGCGGAGGGTGCGCAGGAAGCGATCCATGTAAAAGCGGTTCGTCCTGCTGGAAAGACGGCCCGAGGAACAGGCGAGATCGCATGGGACGGAGAAGGCCACGGCGCGGTGGAGGCGGGGAGAAACTTCCCGCTCGCCGAGGTATTTCAGGGTCATATTTCCCCCCAGGCTGAAGCCGATGAGGTCGATCCGCGCGGCGGGATGCACGGCGAGCGCGTGGCGGACCACGTGGTGGAGATCGCCGCTGGCGCCGCTATGATAGAAAGGCAGCAGACGGTTCGGCTCCCCGCTGCAGCCGCGGTAGTTCCACGCCAGCACGTCCCAGCCCCGGCGGCGGAGAGCGGCCGCCATGCCCTGGATATAGGGCGCGCCGGAGCTGGCCTCCAGGCCGTGGGAGAGGATGGCGAGCCGATTCCGCCCGTCCGCCGCCCAATCGAGATCGAGGAAGTCCCCATCCGGGAGTTCCAGGCGCTCCCGCAGCCGCGTGATGCGCGGGACGCGCCGGAAAAGCGCCGGGTAAATGGTCTGGAGATGCCCGCCGCGGAGGTGGGCGGGAGCCCGGTAGCTGGACGGCAGGATCGGCACGGGCCGAAAATAGGATCGCCGTGCCCGCCGGACAAGGGCGGGGGATACGCAGGGGCTTGCTTCCCGGGGCAGGCCGCTCCAAGGATCGCCGCATGTCCTTCATCCTTCATCCCCGCCTGGCCGCAGGCAGCTTCGAACTCGGCACGAAGAACGGATGCCTGATCCTTTTGAAGAACAACGCGCTATTCCCGTGGTTCCTGGTGGTGCCGGAAGTGGAGGAGGGCATCGACGACCTGCATCAGCTCGATGTCTCCCGGTTTGCCGAAGTGACGGAAGTCATCCGGGCGGTTTCGGAGTTCGTGTCCGGACATTTCAAGCCGGAGAAACTCAACGTGGCGTGCATCGGCAACCAGGTGCGCCAGATGCACATCCACATCGTGGGCCGCTCTCCGGGCGACCCGGCCTGGCCGGGGGTGGTGTGGTCCTTCGAGGGGAAGGAGAGCTACGGGGCGGAAGGCCTTGCGCGGATCCGGGAGGCCGCCTTGGAACGGCTCGCCCTGTGCTGAGACCATCTCTCCTTACTTGGCCGCGCTTGCTAGCGGAGTCGCGGCTACCGGGTCTCCGGCGCGCAGCATCGCGTTCGGGCTCACGATCACCTGGCTATCCGCCTTCAGTCCGGCGGAAGTGAGCTCGACGCGGGGGCCGAGGTTGCGGCCGGGGAGCACGTCGATGAAGTCCACCTTGCCATCCACCACCAGGGCGACGGTGGATTTCCCTTCGCGCAGGACGAGGGTGTTGTTCGGCAGCAGGTAGGTGCCCGGAGCGGGTACGAGCTCGAAGGCGGCCGTGCCGGTGAGGCCCGCGGGCAGGGTGAAGTCCGGGTTGTCCAGCAGGAGCTCCACGCGCATGGTTCCGGTGGCGGTATCGAAGGAATTGCTGGAGCGGCTGACCTTCGCCGGGAAGATCCTGCCGGGAAGCTCCGGGAAGCGGACGGAGGCTTCCGAATCGCCGGTCAGGCGCAGGGCCACATCCGGCGTGGCTCCGACCGCGAAACGGAGCTGGTTGATCCGGATGAGCTGGAAGGCCCACTCGGCGGTGGTGGAAGAATCGCCGCGGACGAAATCCCCGCGGTCGATGCGTCGGCTGGCCACCGTGCCGTTGAAAGGCGCGCGGATCACGCCGAATTTCTGCAATTCCTCCAAGCGGGCGACCTCCGCCCGGGCCATGCGGACCGCGGCCTCCAATTCGGCGGCGGAGGCCTCGCGCTGCTCGGACTCTTCCTTTGAGACGGCTTTGGCCTCCAGCAAGCCGGCGGAGCGGGTGGCGGTGCTGCGCGCGATTTCGGCGCGGGCGATGGCCTGATCCACCGCGGCGCGCGCGATCTCCAGCTCCCGGTCGATCTCGGGAATGTCGATGACGGCGAGGGTATCCCCTTCTTTCACCCGGTCCCCGATATCGACGGGGCGCTCCTTCACGGTGCCGGTGGCGCGGGAGAAAATGCGTGCCTGCTCCACCGGTTCGGTGCGGCCCGGCAGGTCATACACCCGCGGCTGCGTGGCCGGTACCGGGGAAACGGTCTTCACCGCGAGCGGTTCCTGGGCGAGCAGGGGAAGAGGGACGAGAAGCAGGGCGGAAAGGATTCGGAAACTCATGGCTGGGAAAGTGGTCGGATCGGGAAAGTGGTGCTTCAAGACGGTTCGGCCACGACCGATGCGGGTATCACGGGTTCGCTGTCCGAGGCTTTTCTCCGGTGCCGGCCGCGGACGAAAGCGAAGGCCACCGGCACGACGAAGAGCGAGGCCATGGTGCCGAAGACAAGGCCGCCGATGACCGCCCGGCCCAGAGGGGCATTCTGTTCGCCGCCTTCCGCGTGGCCCAGGGCCATCGGGATCACGCCCAGGATCATCGCCAGCGCGGTCATCATCACGGGACGCAGCCGGGTGGTGGCGGCTTCCACGGCTGCTTCCCGGGCGGTCGCCCCCTGGTCGAAGCGGTCGCGGGCGAAGCTGCTGACGAGCACGCTGTTTGCCGTGGATACGCCCACCACCATGATGATGCCCATGAGGGCGGGCACGCTCAGCGGGGTCTGCGTGACCCAAAGGCCGAAGAGGGCTCCGGAGACCGCTACCGGCAGGCCGCTGATGGCCACGAAAGGCAGGGTCCAGGATTGGAAATTCACCACCATGACCAGGAAGACGAGCACCGCAGCGAGGCCGAGACCGCCGATCAGTTCCGTGTAGGCGGAGTTCATCAGGGCGGCCTGCCCGGTCAGCACGATTTTGTTGCCGGGCTTCTGTTTGGCGCGCAATCCGGTGGCGGCTTGCGGCT